>SKKY01000016.1 GCA_007123515.1 Clostridia bacterium | reverse complement strand
AATGGTATCTTTTTTTAGTTTAACACCTTCATAAAGCTGCTGAGCAACCATCATTGTTTTTTTCGTTGTAAAATTAATCTTTTGAGAAGCTTCCTGCTGCATTGTGCTTGTGGTAAAAGGCGCACGCGGATGAGACTCTTTTTTAGATTTTGTTACATTTTTTACTTTGTATTCCTGCTGCACAATCTCTTCGTACAAAGCCTGTGCTTCTTTTTCATTTTTTATCTGTACTTTCTGACCCTCGATGCTCTGCAATTTTCCGGCAATCATCTCTTTTTGCTTCAAAAATTCCGCATCAATACTCCAGTACTCCTCTGAAACAAAGGCAAGCACCTTATCTTCCCTTTCACAAATCAATTTTAACGCCACTGATTGTACGCGGCCGGCACTTAATCCTTTTTTTACTTTTCTCCAAAGCAAAGGACTAAGCTTATATCCTACAATTCTGTCAAGAACCCTTCTTGCCTGCTGAGCATCTACTTTATCACCATCGATTTTATCCGGAGATTTTATCGCTTCTGTGATTCTTTTTTTTGTTATCTCATTAAACTCCACCCGATTGCTCTCATCCAGGTCAAGATTGAGCAAATGGGCCAGATGCCAGGCGATCGCCTCACCTTCACGGTCCGGGTCAGTAGCCAGAAAAACTTTCTTTGCTTTCTTCGCGAGACTTTTTAATTCATTGACTTGTTTGCCTCTGCCTCTGACGGTAATGTATTTCACTTCGAAATCATTTTCAATATCTACCCCAAGCTGACTTTTAGGCAAATCTCGCAAATGACCCATAGAAGCAGCCACCTTGTATGTTTTTCCTAAAAATTTCTCGATTGTTTTCGCCTTGGCAGGCGATTCCACAATCACCAGATTATAACTCAATTCCTCACCTCATATAGTTACAAAATATTTATTGTTCTTCTCTTTTTTTATTATCCCTTTTATTTCCATCATTGAAACAATGCGGGTCATCTCCGACATATCAACAGAAGTGTCCTTTAGTAATTCATTCAAAGAACTTGGGTTCTTTTCTAATTTCCCTATTATACTACTCTCTAGATCATTTAAATTCAAGAATTTCTTATGATCGGCTTCTATTTTTAGCATCGGATAGAGATCTTCTAGGATATCAGCAGCACTGGTGATCAGAACGGCTCCGTCTCTGATCAGACGATGAACTCCTTCAGTCAGGGGATTATTTATCATGCCGGGAATGGCATAAATATTTTTACCCTGTTCACCAGCATGCCTGGCTGTAATTAGAGATCCGCTTTTACTTCCCGCCTCTGAGACAAGTACACCGTTAGCTAAACCACTAATCAGACGATTTCTCATCGGAAATGTATATTTTGAAGGGGGATATCCAATCGGGAATTCACTGAGCAAACAATTACCGGGATTTTCTTTTACTTTCTCGTACAACCATCTGTTTGTTGCCGGATAAGCGGTATCTATACCACTACCCAGGATACCCATAGTACCTGCTGTGCTTTTAGCCGCCACATCATGTGCAACACTATCAATGCCCATCGCCATGCCACTAATAATAGTAATGTTGTTTTCAGATAAATTTTTTACAATTCGCTTCGTCATCATTTTCGCATATTCACTGGGATTTCTGGGCCCTACAACAGCTATTTTAAATGTTTCTCTAATTTGTCCGTAAAGATAAAGAACCGGTGGCGGATCAGGTATGTTTCTTAATGATTTAGGATAAAGAGGATCGTAATAAGTTATGACTTTTATCTGGTGATGATCAAGGTAGCTTTCAATACAAGCCATATCAGCTTTTGACAAAGTCTTTTCCGACCTGCTTTTCTTAGTGTGAGCATCCATGTTCTCTTTGATAAGAAAACGGATATCATCGGAAGACGTTATCCTGAAAGACGGTACCTGACAGATAATTTTCTTTAGAATCTCGTTGTTATGAACTCCGAGAAAGGCATGAATGATCGCTATGTTATACGCAATGTCTTTCAAAAATCCTACCCCCTAAAAAAAATAAAAGTCCTGACGGACTTTTATTTTATAATTCATATTCTTTATTAATTTCCAGAACTTTTCCTTCGTAATTTTTTTCTTTGATTTTATCAACAAATTCTTCCGGATCCTGCATAATATAGCCAAATGTATTGTAATGCATCGGAATGGATAGGGCTGGTTTTAATAAGTCAACCGCATAAACAGCATCATCTACACCCATAGTAAAATTATCACCTATCGGTAACATGGCAATGTCAATTTTATTTAATTCACCAATCAGTTTCATATCTAAAAATAAACCCGTGTCACCTGCATAGTATACTGTTTTCCCATTGATCATTAATAAGAATCCACATGGATTTCCTGTATAAATAATGTCGTCACCTTCAAAAACTGCCGATCCGTGTAAAGCCTGCGTTAGTTTCACACGACCAAAATCAAAATTAAATCCACCACCGATATGCATTGGATGTACTTTAGCTCCCTTTCTTTCACAATAGGTAGCTAATTCAAACGGCGCAATAATCGTGGCATCTGTATTTTTTGCAATTGAAAGAGCATCTCCGACATGATCTCCATGACCATGAGTCAGAAGAATGTAGTCAGCTTTTAACTGATTTGTGTCTAGATCAAGATGAGGATTGTCCGAAATAAAGGGATCAATTAGAAATGTAAAATTCCCTTCCTTAATCATAAATGCTGAATGACCATAATAAGTAATTTTCATGATTTAATCTCCTCCTTTTTAATTTCATCGCCAAAACTTACACCGATCGCTCTTGATGCCATAATCAAATTGTGATCAACAGGTACAAACTTAGTAAGCCCGGAGACTCTGTCTAATGCTACACTTGTAATTTCCGATCCCTGCAAAACTAAAACCTGATTAAATTTTCTTTCGATAATTAATCGGGCAGCTTGATACCCATATTCGGTTGCGATGATTCTATCATAGCTTACAGGACTGCCGCCTCTTTGTAAATGCCCTAAAACAGTACACCTTGACTCGAAACCTCTTTTTTCAAGAGCGTCTTCCAAAACATAACTCATTTTAGTTTTCTTATCCGAAAGGGTTACCCCTTCTTCTTTAGCACCTTCGGCCATAACAATTAAACTAAACTTTTTGCCTTTTTTTCTTCTCTGCAGGATCTTCTGATGCACACTATCCACATTATAAGGTATCTCAGGAATTAATATCACATCAGCGCCCCCGGCAACCCCGGCAAACAAGGCGATCCATCCGGCATCTCTGCCCATCGTTTCTAAGATACTGACACGATGATGACTTTCAGCCGTAGTATGAAGGCGATCCAGCGCTTCTGTAGCAACAGAAACCGCTGACATAAAGCCGAAAGTAACCTCCGTAAGAACCAGATCATTATCAATTGTTTTAGGAACTCCGATAATTTTTAACCCCAGTTCTGATAATTCATGGGCAATATTTAGCGTTCCATCTCCTCCGATAACCACCAGACATTCAAGTCCCAAAGAATGATATACGTCAACAGCCATTTGGGATTTATCAGTAACCTCTCCATGTTCTTTAAAAGCAAAAGGATTATCTCTGTTAGTTGTCCCAAGTATTGTTCCGCCGATATGAAGAATTCCGGATACACTGCTTTGATCTAATTCTACGAAGTCGGCTGTCACTAATCCTTTAAAACCATCTTTAAATCCATAAATTTTTTTTACCTGTTATTCATTAAGTAACGATTTAACACAGGCACGAATCACAGCATTTAATCCAGGGGCATCTCCACCGCCTGTGAGTACTCCAATCTTCATACTGCCTCCTATTATTGCATAGGAAGTCCGGTTAACCCTTCGATTCCAATTGAGTTTTCAGGTGTTATTTCCGGAATTTCTAGCACTACTTCCTGGTTGATATTGAAAACATCTGATGTTCCATTGATATTTACAATCAGAACCGGCATCGATGGCATCTCCGCCATAAAAGCTTCCATCTCTTCTCTTTCTTCCTCTGACATATCGGTTGTGCTAGAGGCTTGTTGTGAAATCAGATTCATATCGACTACTAGCTGATAGTCCGCCTCACTCCTTCTGATATGATTATCTTTATCAAGGAAATATACAGCGTCAAACTTCTCAATACTGATGCTTTCATATAGCATGTTGAAAGCATTATCCATTTCAACCATCGCCTCTTCATATAATTCCTGGATCTCTTCTTCCGTAATTTCAGGATCCATCATCTTCATCTCGGTTTCCATGCTCGTTTTCATCTGTTGAGAAAAAGCATCATTTCTCATCAGAAAATCAATAACTTCTCTGAAAACTTCCTTTGCTTCCTGATCCGTTAATGAAACAGCAATTGGTGTCACTGATACACTTTCATTATTCTGTTCTATGGTTATCTCTTCTCCGGTTTCCAAGTTAGAAGAGTCTATTTGGCTAAACATAATATCCATCATGTCTTTGTTTAATGTTTCCATCATTTCCGTATTAAAAATCTCTGCGGACTGTTCTTCATCTGTAATAATAATGTACTGATCAAACAAAGGTACTTTCAGGAAATATTCTTCACCTTTATATAGTTCCAAGTCATAAGAAACTCCGCTTACTCTTGCCGTCATTATTCCGGCAAACATCATATCTTTTTGATTAACATCCATGTTTCCGGAAATATTTAGACCATTTAACATCCCTGTAATCATATCAAATTCCGGTGAAGGTTCTTCCGTTTCAAAGAAGAATGTGTAGTCGAAGGCCTGTGAAGCAAAATCCATTTCTGCAGATTGTGCAAAAGCAACCTCAAGTCTTTCGATCGGATCTTTAGTGCCTCCGCAGCCTGATAGTGAGAAAATAAAAAATAATACTAAAATTATTGCCATGCTTTTTGTTTTCATAAAATGTACCACCTTTTTTTGTTTTATTTTATATTAGACTAAAAAAGTAAACAAAATATTAATGTGTAAAAAACTTTATGTTTAATTCCGTTCAGATAAGTGTAAATAACTTATAGATAAAACTTATGGAGGTGTACTACATGAAAAAGATATTAATCCCTGTTGATGGCTCAAAAGACTCCCTAGAAGGTATTCGCTTATTTAAGGAATTAGGTATCTGCGGAAGCAATGAAATTCATATTTTAAATGTACAAAACATCATGGTTCCTTATGAAGACTATTTTGCTTCAACTAGCAAACAGGAACTCTATGATTACCTTGGAGGAAAAGGCAATGAAGCTCTAGCTGAAGCTAAAAAATTATTAGCCGGTCAAGAGTATCATGAAAAAGTAGCCATTGGCGATCCCGTTACAGAAATCATGAGTTATGCTAAAAGAAACAACATTGATCTTATTGTTGTAGGGTCTCACGGTAAATCAGGTCTTGGAGCGGTTCTTCTTGGAAGTGTAACCTCTAAACTCTTAAGTTATAGTGAAGTTCCTGTTCTTGTTACAAGACTTAATATGAGAGAAAAAAATGACTTCAAAGGTATCCACTTAAATAGATCGGCTGACTAAAAAAGCTAATCCCTCTGATTTTATTCAGAGGGATTATTGTTTTTTCCGGAAAGCTCTATTGTTTTTCTGACTAATACGTCCATCGCATCATAGGTAAATACCTTAAGCTCATCTTTTATAGTAATGCATGATAATTCTGTGCATCCAATAATCACACAACTGCACTTTTCTTCGAAAATAAAGGTTTCGATCAACTCTTCAAGAAGTGAGGAATCCAGATCAAGATGACCTTTGATATTATGATAAATCACATCCATAATATCCTGTTGTGCTTTAATATCCGGAACAAGTAGATCGAGTTCATACTTATCGGCATACTTTTTATAAATGCCGCTTCTCACCGTTCCATCCGTTGCCAAAAGAGCAACCTTTGTACCCTCTCCATAATGCAGATGAATTTCTTTGATGGTTTCTTCTACCATATTGATAATCTTCAAATCCGTTAAATCCTGCATTTTATCATAAAAATAATGGGCTGAATTACAAGGAATCGCTACGTTTTCAACGTTGGCTATTTCAAGAATTCTAAAATCTTTTTCTATTGCTTGTAAGAAAACATCATCATTTTTGTTAAGTATAACTTCCGTTCTGTCCGGAAGCGAAGAATGATTAACAATGATTGCATCTAGATGATCTTGATCTTTTAGTGCTTTTGTATTTTCAACAATTCGTTCAAAAAAAACAGCTGTCGCTTTTGAACCCATCCCGCCAATAATTCCAAAGTATTTTGTATTGCTCATCATTAACCTACCTTTTTTTTAATTTATCCGATAACTAACCACCACTAAAACCCTCAATTTTTTTATTGTGAAATCAGTGACGCTAAGTCTCTGGATTAGTTTAACTAGCCTTCCGATGGATTTAAAACTCTGCCTGAATTGAGTTTCACTTTATCAATCGCAGAAAGAACGATTTCCTTTTCATTGAAAGGAACTTCTTTACCACCAATAACCTGTGATGTTTCATGGCCTTTGCCGGTAATAAGTATAACATCTCCGGGAGATGCTATGGCAATCGCTTTTTCAATCGCTTCTTTTCTGTCTACATAACTTTGATATGCATTGGTTTCTTGTTTGACCCCTTTGGTAATCTGATCAATAATCATAACCGGATCCTGGTCTTTCGGATTATCAGACGTGATTACCACATAATCAGCATACTCACCGGCAATTTTTCCCATATTATATCTTTTATATTGTCCGTTTTCACCTGAACCGGCAACGTATACGCCAAAAACCAGGATGATATTACCCCCGGCAAATTCTCTGACAGCAGAAATCACTTTTTTTAGACCTTCTTCAGTGTGTGCAAAATCGATGATAACTCTAAGCTCTTCATCTTCATAGGCTGTTTCAAAACGCCCCTTTACACCCTCCACATGTTCAATACCAAAAACTATTTCTTCAAGGCTTCTTCCATCTGCAAAAGCCCAGGCAGCAGCGGTTAAGCAATTATAAAGATTATAGTCCCCCGGTAATTTACAGGTTACTCTTTTAGATCCTATAGGCGTTTGCAATGTGAATACCGTCTTGTTATAAAAATATCCGATATCGCTAGCCATAACATCTGAAACATTTTGTATCCCGTAGGTTATTACATTGGATTTTTTCTCAAGCAATTCTCTGATCAGCATTCTTCCATAAGGATCATCATTATTTATTATATTACATTTTCCTTTTGCAGGAAAAAGTTTCTTTTTAGCCTGGAAATAATCTTCCATATCTTTATGAAATTCAAGATGGTCAGGAGATAAGTTTGTAAAAATTGCACCCGAAAAAAAAGTTTGGTGAACTCTTTGTAACGACAATGCATGAGAGGAAACCTCAATAAAACAATATTCTGCTTTTTTCTTAACCATTTCTGAATATAAATACTGAAGATCTGTTGATTCCGGTGTTGTGTTATTTATTTGTATGTCTTCACCGGCGATTGATGCTCCAATAGTACCAATTAGTGCAACTTTATGTCCAGCAGATTCATAAATTGACTTAAGAATATAGATCGATGTCGTTTTTCCATTAGTTCCTGTAATTCCGATAACCTTGCATTTTTTTGAAGGATGATCATAAAAATTAGCCGCAAGGACAGCCATCGCTTCTCTTGAGCTTTCTACTAAAATAATGGTTACTCCGGGTTCAGCATTAATTCTTCTTTCAGTAATAACACATATCGCTCCGCTAGAGACTGCTTGTGGAATATAGTTATGCCCATCTGATGTGAATCCAGGGATAGCGACAAAAAGCGTTCCTTTATTTACTTTCCTTGAGTCATAAGCGATGCTTTTAATGGTAGTGGTTAAAGAGCCCTGCAACAGTTCATATGAAATACCTGTTAACAGCTCACCTAATGTTTTATTCAAAAATATCCAACTTTCTTAAGAAAATACAAGAACCTAATCATAAACATATTCATAAGAATAACACAATGATATTTTCAAGTCTAGAAGGTAGGTTTAACCAAAGATAAATACAGGTACAATAATTATAAAATATCTGACAAGGAGCGAGCAGAATGAATATAATTTTAGTCCCCATCGACGGTTCGGAAGATTCATTAGAAGCGTTACGACTTTTTCTGAAATTTAACGATCCTGATAAGAACAAGATAGTCCTGCTGAATGTTCAAAAAGTTAAAATTCCTCATGAAGAATATTTTACTTTAGGAGATCGCAGAGGACTTATAAAGTATCATAAAGAGAAAGCGAAAGAAGTCCTGGATAAGGGTGTGGCTTTACTGGATGCTATTAATTACGAAACAGCCATTCGTATGGGAGATCCTGTTACTGAGATCCTTGATTTTTCTGATGAGATAGGAGCTGACCTGATTATCATGGGTTCTCATGGAAGAACCGGACTGACCGCAGTGTTAATGGGGAGTGTATCAACAAAAGTATTAACATATAGCGAGCGGCCTGTAATGATTTCCAGGCCCATGCAAAAAGAAAAAGAAGACTTCAAGAAAAAGTATGTAAACATAAAAACGGATTAAAAAAATGCCCAAATGGGCATTTTTATTTGCATGTCGGACATGATCCTTTTAAATAGTAATGAGCAGTATTTACTGAAAAATCTTCATGATCTAACTTTGCCAGGTCTTCTATTTCAACCGGAAAATCAAAAATGTTTTTACATTCTACGCACAAAAAGTGCCCGTGAAAATCTGTGTTAGGATCAAAATGCATTTCTTCCTCGTTAATACTAATCAACTGAATTAAATTATTCTCCTCAAAGAGCTTCATGGTATTATATACCGTTGCTTTTGAAAATGTAGGTATTTCCTCTTTTAAATCATTATAAATATCGACAACTGTTGGATGACTTTTATTATTTATAAGGTATT
>SKKY01000061.1 GCA_007123515.1 Clostridia bacterium | reverse complement strand
TGTATTTTTTAATTCAGAAAGAGATGAGAGACTTAGGTTTGATTCCTCTGGTACTGCCAGTACCAGCGAGTTATGAAAAAGAGTCTTTACTACTTTTGGATCAGTAATATCTTCTTCTATTAAAACAGGAGGCGATTCGGAAGAGGCCGATATAAAGAGATCAATCGGAGCTCCTCGAATAATCTGATCTTCAATGATTCTTGATCCTGAAAATGAGGTGTTGACGGGGATATCGGGATGTTTTTCTTTAAAAATTTCTATAATTTCAAGAAGAGGCAACTCAAGACTGGCTGCAGCCGCAATGGTAATCGGCTCAACTTCTTCCGATGTTCTGCCACAAGCCGTAGTGATGAGTAAAAATATAATGAGAATAAGTATAGAAAGGTTCATTGTTTTTGTTAAATAAGCAGATGTTGATTTCATATGAGATCACCGCCAGTTTATTTATCGGATAAAAAAAAGACAATGTCACAAAAGCCCGTAAGCTAAAGAACGACACTGTCCTTTTTTTATTCATTTGAGAAAAGATTATCATATAGGAGTTGAAAATGCTATAAATATCAAGAAAAATAGGGAAAGTATTATGTATTTATAATAATTATAAAATATACATAATTACAAACAAGAGTAAAGTATATCCATGCCAATGTAGTTGACCCTGATGCTATCCCGAAGTAGACTGATCTCAAGTCGGAAATGAAAATCGAAAAACAATTGAAGATTGTTAAGGCGATGGCGCTTTTTCTTTTATTAGTGAAAAACGGACCGAGAGGATACCGATCACAAAAAAGAAGGAGTGCCTTTTTTATTTCAGATCTGGCTAAAAATTATAATAGAGGAGTGGATTGAGATGAGAGAGGTAGCTATTTACGGAAAAGGTGGTATTGGAAAGTCAACAACAACACAAAACACTGTGGCAGCATTAGCAGAAGCCGGAAAGAATATTATGGTTGTAGGTTGTGACCCAAAGGCTGATTCAACAAGGTTATTGCTTCATGGCATGTGTCAGAAAACAGTAATGGATACCTTAAGAGATGAGGGCGATGACGTTGAGCTCGATGAAATCTTAGTCCCGGGTTATAAAGGTGTTAAATGTGTGGAATCAGGTGGCCCTGAACCTGGTGTAGGATGTGCCGGCAGGGGAATCATTACTTCTATTAATATGCTAGAAAGCCTTGGTGCTTACGAAGACTCTTTAGATTATGTATTTTACGATGTATTAGGTGACGTTGTCTGTGGTGGTTTTGCGATGCCGATTCGTGAAGGGAAAGCCGAAGAAATCTATATAGTAGCATCTGGTGAATTAATGGCACTGTATGCGGCAAATAATATCGCTAAAGGGATTCAGAAATATGCGAACAACGGAAAAGTTCGGTTAGCCGGCATTATCTGTAACAGTCGTAAAGTTGACAATGAGCTGGAATTATTGGAACACTTTGCGACAGAACTTGGTTCACAGCTGATCCATTTTGTTCCGAGAGATAATCTGGTTCAAAGAGCGGAAATCAATAAGAAGACGGTTATCGACTTTGATCCTACAGCAGGGCAAGCGGATGAATACCGGGCACTTGCCAAAGCGATGGATACGAATGATATGTTTGTCATTCCAAAACCGATGCACCAGGATCGTTTAGAAGAACTGATGATGGAATACGGATTCTTTGATGTATAGAAAATTTTAAAAATAACAATAAAAATCATATATAGAAAAGGAGAAGATAATAATGCTAATGATCCGTTCAATTGTTCGGCCGGAAAAGTCAAATGAATTGCTGTATGAGTTAAACAGTGCCGGATTTCCGGCTGTCACTAAAATTGATGTTGTAGGAAGAGGAAAACAAAAGGGTGTAAAAGTTGGAGACATTGTCTATGATGAGATCCCAAAAGAAATGCTGTTAATGGTGGTCAGAGATGAAGATAAAGAAGATGTGATCAGTACCATACTGAAATATGCAAAAACAGGAGAAAAAGGAAATTACGGAGATGGGAAAATCTTTATTAGTTCTGTAGAAGAAGTCTACACCATAAGCAGTGGCAATAAAGAATAATCCAGACAAAAAGGAGTGGTCTTTTTGAAAGAAATAATGGCAATAATCAGGATGAATAAAATCGGAGCTACTAAAAAAGCCTTAGTTGACATGGGCATAGATTCTATGACAGCCAGAAAGGTACTTGGACGCGGGAAAATGAAAAACCTGCTAACCATTACAGAAAATCTGGATGATGCTACAAAAACAGAAGTGCTCGGTCAGATCGCCGAAGGTCTTTCTGAGGGTAGCCGTCTGGTACCTAAAAGAATGTTAACCATTGTAGTGCATGATGATCAGGTAAAAAAGACAATCGATACCATCATTAAAGTGAATCAGGAAGGAAATAGTGGTGACGGAAAGATTTTTGTTTTACCCGTTTCTGATGCTGTTACGGTAAGAACCGAAACAAGAGGTGAAGAAGCAATTTAAAGCAAGTAAAGAAGGGGGTTATTGTGTTGGCTATTTCTAAAGAGAAATTAGATAAAATGCTGGAGGTGTATCCCAGCAAGGTAAAGAAAAGCAGAAAAAGTCATATCATGATTAAAGATGGATGCGAAACACAAACAATAGAGGCGAATACCCGGACGGTTCCGGGTATCATCACCAACAGGGGTTGTGCTTTTGCCGGATGTAAAGGAGTTGTACTTGGACCATTAAAGGATATGATTCATATTGTCCATGGTCCGGTAGGCTGTGCTTTTTACACCTGGGGCACACGAAGGAACAAGGCAAAAACAGAAGATCCTGCTAAAAATTTCTTAAATTATTGTGTAACAACGGATATGCAGGAAAGTGATATCGTCTTCGGTGGAGAAAAGAAGCTCATGAATGTGATTGATGATGTGATGGAGGAATTTAATCCTGCAGCGATTACTCTTACAGCGACCTGTCCGATTGGACTGATCGGTGATGATATGGGAGCAGTGGCTAAAAGTGCCGAGGAAAAATATGGGGTATCCGTACTTCATTTTAACTGTGAAGGCTATAAGGGCGTCAGCCAGTCGGCCGGTCACCATATTGCTAATAATGTTCTGGTAGATAAAATTATCGGACAAGGCGAGAAGGAACAGGCAGACAGTAAATATGCCATCAATCTTCTTGGGGAATACAACATAGGAGGAGACGGATGGGAGATCGAAAGAATTCTTAATGACATCGGTTATGAAGTGGTATCGGTCATGACCGGAGATGGCAGTTATGAGGATCTTAAGAATGCTCATGTCGCTGAATTGAATTTGGTACAGTGCCACAGATCGATTAACTATATCGCCGAGATGCTTGAGACAAAGTATGGTATACCATGGTTAAAAGTTAATTTTATTGGCATAGATGCCACGATTGAAACCCTTCGAAATATGGCTATGTATTTTGGAGAGCAGGATCTGATAGATCAGACGGAGAAGATCATTGCTAAAGAGCTTTCAGAAATAGAAGGAAAACTTGAGCAATACAAAAAAATAACGCAGAACAAAACATCATTTTGTTTTGTTGGAGGCTCAAGAGGTCATCATTACCAGGGACTGTTCGCAGAACTTGGAATCGAGACGGTACTTGCCGGTTATGAATTTGCCCACAGGGATGATTATGAAGGTCGTGAAGTGATACCGGATATTAAAATAGATGCAGACAGTAAAAACATTCCTGATTTGAAAGTAGAACCGGATCCGGACCGCTTCAGGCTCAGAATACCTGAAAAACTTTATGAAGAGTTAAAAGCTAAAATTCCTTTAAGTGAGTACAAAGGGATGAATGCTGATATGGCTGATGGAACGGTGATTGTGGATGATTTGAATCATTATGAAACAGAAGAATTTATCAAAATATTTAAACCTGATATTTTTGCCTCAGGCATCAAAGATAAGTATGTGGTGCAAAAGATGGGCATTCCGGCTAAACAGCTACATTCTTATGATTATAGTGGTCCGTATGCCGGCTTTAAAGGAGCGCTAAATTTTGCGGCAGATGTCAGTATGAGTTTTGCGACTCCGACCTGGAATTTTATTGCTCCACCATGGAAAGGTGAACCGTTGTTAGATGGAAAAATAGAGAAAGGGGCTGAATAAGATGCTGGACAATACCACAAAAGAAATAAGAGAAAGAAAAAGTAAGGGCTTGATAAATCCGGCTAAAACATGTCAGCCAGTTGGCGCTATGTATGCAGCATTAGGCATTTATAAATGCCTTCCGCACAGTCACGGATCGCAGGGTTGTTGCTCTTATCACCGGATGCATTTAACCAGGCATTTCAGAGATCCGATTATGGCCTCTACAAGTTCATTTACTGAAGGTGCCTCAGTATTTGGAGGAGCAGCCAATCTTAAAGCTTCAATCCGAAATGTATTTACCATCTACAACCCGGATGTTATGGCCGTTCATACCACCTGCTTATCAGAGACCATAGGAGATGATCTTCCCAGTATTATTGGAGGATCGGAAGTTCCTGAAGATAAAATCGTTTTCTATGCCAATACTCCAAGTTATCACGGGTCGCATGTTACCGGTTTTTCTAATATGACAAAAGGTATGGTTCAACATTTTTCAACAGCGACAGAAGAAGAAAAGAAAGAGCAGGTGAATGTAATTCCCGGGTTTGTTAACCCGGGAGACATGAGGGAAATCAAGAGAATATTATCACTGATGAAAATTCGATATATTATGTTCCCGGATACCTCCGGGGTCGTCGATGCCCCGATGACCGGCGAATACGTTATGTTTCCTGAAGGTGGCACTAAAATAGAAGATTTAAAGGATACCGGTAATTCAAAAGCTACAATTTCAATGGGCCTGAGCGCTTCCGCTGATGCCGGGCTGGCACTTGAAAAGAAATGCCGTGTTCCTAATTACACATTAAATACTCCGATTGGAGTGAAAGCGACAGATGAATTTATTATGAAACTTCTAAAAATAGGAGTATCAAAAGTTCCGGCTGAATTAGAAGAAGAAAGAGGACAGCTAGTTGATATCATGACGGATACACATTTTCATTTTCACGGTAAAAAAGTGGCGATATTCGGAGATCCGGATGTTGTTATCAGCACAACTGAATTTTTACTGAGCTTAGGCATGGTTCCTGTGCACGTATTAACCGGAACGCCCGGTGAAAGTTTTGTAAAAACGATTACGGAAATGCTTGATCATGCCGGACTCAAAGCCAATGTCAAAGCGGGAGGAGATCTACTGATGTTCCATCAGTGGATAAAAAATGAACCGGTCGATTTACTGATTGGCAATACCTACGGGAAATACATTGCCAGAGCGGAAGATCTTCCGTTAATAAGAATTGGCTTTCCTGTGTTAGACAGAAGTGTTCATTCGTATCTCCCTATTGTTGGTTACAAAGGAGCGATGAGAATTGTAGAGATGGTTAGTAATGCCTTATTAGACCGGGCTGACAGAGATGCTGCTGATGAGGATTTTGAACTGGTTATGTAAGTGTGATTGTTCGCAAAGTCAGGGGTGATATTGATGAAAACAGCTATTTCCGGAAGAGAGAAGTCGATTGTAAAAAAGGGGAATAAGAAAAAAGAAATTCTTTGTGATTCAGACAGTTTATCCGGATCCGTCAGTCAGAGAGCCTGTGTCTACTGCGGAGCCAGAGTGGTATTAAATCCGATTACAGATGCCCTCCATATCGTTCATGGACCGATTGGATGTGCCAGCTATACCTGGGATATAAGAGGAAGCCTTTCTAGCGGGGATGAACTGTACAGAAATAGTTTTTCGACTGATTTAAAGGAAAAAGATGTTATTTTTGGCGGGGGAAAAAAACTCTCCCTTGCCATTGATGAACTGGTCCAAATCTACAATCCTGCACTGATCTTTATTTATGCAACCTGCATTGTCGGTGTTATTGGTGATGACTTACAGGCCATCGCAAAAGCAGCTGAGAAAAAGCATGGGATAAAGGTCATTCCTGTCGAATCAAGCGGGTTTATTGGTAATAAGTCGGCCGGTTATCGGGCTGCCTGTGACAGTTTATTAAAATTGATTGCACCGGAAAAACCATTGGAAACCATACCCGGATCAATTAATCTGTTGGGTGATTTTAACCTGGCAGGAGAAACCTGGATTGTCAGGAAATATATTGAAGCCATAGGTCTTCATTTTCATACAGCTTTTACCGGTGATTCCTCATCTGAAACCCTAAAAACGGCTACCGGAGCATCTTTAAATTTGGTGCAATGTGCCGGTTCTATGGTTTATCTGGCAAATAAGATGGAAGAAATTTACAAGATCCCTTTTATCCGTATTTCGTTTTTAGGTATTGAAGATACGATCGGCTCTTTACAGACAATTGCTTCCTGGAGTGGTGATCAGTTGATCCAGGAAAAAACTGATCAGCTGATTACTGATCAGTTGGACGGTATTGAAAAAGAAATGAAGCAATACCGGACGATGTTTACCGGAAAAAAAGCAGCGGTTTATGTTGGTGGGGGGTTTAAAGCCATTTCCCTAATCAAACAATTCCGTGATTTGGGAATAGAAGTGGTGATGATCGGTACGCAAACGGGAAGTAAAGATGATTATCGGCAAATAGAAAGCCTGGTTGGCGAAGGAACAGTCGTTGTGGATGATACTAATCCTGCTGAACTGGAAAGATTTATTAAACAAAAAGGTGCCGATCTTTTAGTTGGAGGAGTTAAAGAAAGACCTCTGGCCTATAAGCTTGGGATTGCTTTTATTGATCACAACCATGATAGAAAACATCCTCTTGTCGGTTTTGAAGGAGCGATTAATTTCGCAAAAGAAGTTTCCTGGACTCTTAATTCACCAGTCTGGGAATTTGTATAGGAGGTAGAGCCCATGAATGCAAAAAATGTAAACATTAATCCCTGTCATATGTGTATGCCCATGGGCGGAGTATTAGCCTTTAAGGGAATAGAAAAATCAGTCGTTGTGATTCATGGATCACAGGGTTGCAGTACCTATATCAGAAGACATATTGCCGAACACTTTAATGAACCTGTTGATGTCGGATCCACATCACTTAATGAGAAAGGTACGGTATATGGCGGAGAAGACAATTTAAAAAAAGGCTTAGAAAATATCATCAGGGTCTATAACCCTAAAATGATCGGGGTTCTGACTACCTGTCTGGCCGAAACGATCGGTGAAGACATAAAGCGAATGACAGAAACCTTTATCAAAGATACAGGATTATCGCATGTTCAGATTATACCGGTTCATACCGCTGGTTACAGCGGGTCACATTCCGAAGGATTTTTTTCATCCGTTCGAAGAATCCTCGAGAATACAGTGATTCCCTCTGAACCAAATGGAAAAATCGGTTTGATCATTCCGAACATCAGTCCGGCAGATATCAGAGAATTAAAAAGAATGATGAAGCTGTTTTCCTTACCCTATGTCGTACTCCCGGATTTCTCCGATTCCTTAGATGGTGTTTACCAGAAACAATATCTAAAGCTTTCACCTCATGGAACAAAAATAAAGGATATTCAAACAATGTCAGGTTTAAAAGCCATCATAGAATTCAGTGCTACACTTCAGGATGATTTATCACCGGGTGAGTATATGAAAAAAGAATATGGTGTTCCTTTATATAGAATTCCTTTGCCTGTTGGTTTGCGTTTTTCTGATCAGCTAATCAGTGTTCTAAGGGAGATTTCAGGGAAAAAGGCTCCAAAGATGTTACTTGAGGAACGGGGACGCCTGCTAGATGCAATGATCGATGCTCATAAGCATAATGCCCAGGGTAAAACACTCTTATATCTTGAACCAGAACAGCTTTATGCAACGATCAGCCTTTTAGAAGAAAACGGAGTCGGGATTGTTTTAGCCGCTACAGGATCGGAGTATTCAACAATCGCAAAAAAAGAAATCAGGCAGAAAGACAGACTTTTTACTGGTGCTGATTTTGATCTGATTTTTAAAGAGGCAGAAGGACAGGACATTGATTTTGCCATAGGCAATTCTGATGGCCGGGTGTTAACCGAAAAAAGAGGTATTCCGTTATTAAGAAGAGGGTTTCCGATTCATGACAGAATGGGTGGTGGCAGAATCCTGTCGGTTGGTTATGCGGGCAGCATACAATTGTTAGACAGTATAACCAATATGATTCTCGATAAAAAATTAACGTCGTATCGACAGCAGATGACTGAAAAATTATTAGAGCCTTTAAAAAATGGGGCAGAAAGCCGGGGTGAATCGTATGGGGACAAAATTTGATCTTGATCTTCAGGAAAGAACAAAAAAACATCCTTGTTATGACAGCAAGGCTCATCATCAATATGCTAGAATGCATCTTCCGGTAGCACCAGCCTGTAACATACAGTGTAATTACTGTAACAGAAAATTTGACTGTGTTAATGAAAGCCGGCCGGGAGTTACCAGCTCAGTACTTTTGCCGGAAGAAGCGTTTGAGAAATATAAGGAAGTTTCAGAAAAGATAGAATATTTAAGTGTTGTCGGGATTGCCGGTCCCGGGGATGCATTGGCAAACTGGGATAATGTTAAGGAAACGCTGATAAAAATAAGAAATCAGGATCCGGAGATCGTGTTTTGTTTGTCCACTAATGGATTACGACTTCCGGAATTTGCAGAAGAGATGCAGGGATTGGGAATTTCTCATATTACGGTCACAGTGAATTCTGTTGATCCGGAAGTAGGAAAGGATATCTACAGTTTTATAACATTTAATGGCGTTAAGTATGAAGGAAAAGAAGGAGCAGAGCTTCTATTAAGTAGACAGATTGAGGGAATCAAAATGCTTGTCGATGCAGGAGCCCTTGTAAAAATCAATACGGTGATGATTGAAGGTATAAACGATCAACATA
>SKKY01000126.1 GCA_007123515.1 Clostridia bacterium | reverse complement strand
GATTCTTGTGGTTTTAGACAGTAGCTATGATGTCCGTGGAGCTGGATGGAACCAGTTGCAGTCAAAGATTGCAATAGGAAACGGAGGACTCTGGGGTAAAGGATTTCGTGAAGGCACGCAGAGCATGGGTGAATTTTTGCCAGAACAATGGACAGACTTTATTTTTTCTGTTTTAGCGGAAGAACTTGGTTTTATTGGTGCCGCTCTGGTTATTATTCTGCTGATGATCGTTGTCTTTAGGGGACTCAGGATGGCAACGTTATCAAAAGATTTCTATGGAAGTCTGGTTGCTGTTGGTATCGTTAGTATGTATCTTTTCCATATCTTTGAAAACATCGGAATGAGCATGGGCATTATGCCGATTACCGGAATTCCGTTGCCCTTTGTCAGCTACGGAGGCAGTGCCATGTTAACCAACATGATAGGGATTGCCTTGTTGCAGAATATATTCATTAACAGAGAAAAAGAAATTTTTTAAACTATAACTGAGGATAACAGGTTCTTATTACGAAGATAGCTATAACCGCTTTGTAATAAGAACTTTTTCTTTTGCTGAAAGAATAACTTTACGTTAATTTAATATTTATTTATTTATTAAATTGATGTAAAATGGTAAAGGTTTCAGAAACTTGAAAGGGGATCTCAATGGATTTATTTGCTTTTTTTGGCGGATTAGCTCTTTTTCTTTATGGTATAAAGTCAATGTCCGATGGTCTCCAATCTGTCGCCGGTGACAAAATGCGCATTCTTTTGGAAAAGGGCACCAAGACACCTTTAAGAGGAGCGGTGACCGGTGCGCTGGTTACGGCACTTATCCAGTCCAGCAGTGGTACTACGGTACTTGCTATTGGCCTTGTTAATGCCGGGTTGATGACACTGCGGCAATCGATTGGTGTTATTATGGGTGCGAATATCGGTACGACCATTACGGCCTATCTAATTGGTTTTAATCTGAAAGAGTATGCACTACCGATTATTGCTATTGGAGTTTTTATGCAATTTTTTATTAAATCCAATAAGGTTAATTATATTGGAAAGTCTGTTCTTGGATTCGGGCTATTATTTTACGGAATGGATATTATGGGAGATGGTATGAAACCTCTCAGAGATTCGGCTTTCTTTATTGATATGATGGTTCGTGTGGAAGATAATATTTTTCTTGGTGTTATTGTCGGAGCCTTTTTTACTGCCGTTGTGCAAAGCAGCAGTGCCACCATTGGAGTGCTGCAGGAGTTAGCCAACCAGGGTGTCATCACATATTATCAGGCGGTTCCTATTTTGTTCGGTGAAAACATCGGTACCACCATTACGGCCTTATTGGCTGGTTTAGGAGCCAGTGTGGCAGCCAGAAGAGCATCTCTTATCCATTTTATGTTTAATGTGCTTGGCACCTTAATTTTTATCCCCTTATTTCTCATTGGGGTATTTCTCCCGGTCGTCCAGCTTTCTATCAATCTGCCGGGGGCTGTTTTTGATGGAATACTTTGGGATAATCTTAATGTGCGAATGCAGATTGCCCAGACTCACGGGGTTTTTAACTTTACCAATACACTGATACAGCTTCCTTTGGTTGGATTTATGGCCATAGTGGTTTCTAAAATTATTCCCGGGGAAGAACAGGAATTCTATAAGCCAAAGTATCTTGAGCCAAGACTGCTTGGAAATTTACCGGTAGCATTATCCAATGCCAAGCATGAAACAGAAAAAATGGGCGAAATTGCAGTAAAGTGCTTCGGGTATTCTACAGAATATCTCTTTACCAAACAAACCCAGATAGCGACAAAAGCCAAAAATGCAGAAGATTCACTTGATTCGCTGGAAGGGCAAATTACGCAATATGTCTTAAAGGCCACGACTCAGAATCCGACAAAAGATGTGGAATTATCGAATAAAAGCTACAAGATTCTACAGATTGTCGGAGATCTTGAACGAATCGGTGACCATAGCAATAACATTGTAGAGGCTACAGACTATATCATTAACTACAATATTGATTTTTCAGAAAGTGCCCTTGCAGAGTTAAAGGAAATGGCTGAGCAGGTTAATGACAGCATAGTGAAATCCTTGCAGGTATTTTCCACAGGAGACAAAAAACTGGCGTATGAGGTTATTGAAAATGATGACATTATCGATGATATGGAGAAAAATTTAAGAAAGAGTCACATTCTCCGTCTTAACCAGGGACTTTGTAACGGAAGTGCCAATGCTATTTATCTTGATATTCTGAGCAATCTTGAAAGAATCGGGGATCATTCGGTAAATATTGCCGAATATACGCTGGAATCAAAAAGAGGTCTTGGAGAGTAAAAAGTCTTGATTAAAAATTTTTAACGTGTATAATTAGAACAACTTAGGTGGTGATATAATAATGGTGGAAGTAATAGATCTGAGTCGATTAAAAGAAGGTGTCGTTGCTGAAATTGTTGAATCAGAAGAGACACTGTTTCATCTCTTGGGAATTACAAAAGGGATGTCTGTAATCGTTCTTCAAAAAACCGTCGACTGGCTGGTACAGGTAGGATACGATCAGCTGTTATTAAATGAGGATACTGTAAAAAAAATAAAAGTAAAAACAGTCAATATATAAAGTAAAACTCAACACTCAATATAATAGAAGCCGAAGGATGTTTATCCTTCGGCTTTTTTCTGGGTAATAACCAATTCTTTCCCTAATAATTTTTTAAAATCCAAAGCACTCTTCATAGCTGCGCTAATTTCGAGTGAAACATTTTTTTTAGAAAGAACAAATAAGGTAACGGTTCCGTTAGAGTCTTTTGCTTCAATATCTCTGATATTAGCTTCTTCATTACGGTCAAGATTCTCTGCAATGCGAAGAAACAGGCTGAACAGATTGATGATAAAAAGATCGTCTTTTGTCAGCAGATCTTTATAGTCAGTATAGGTAATCTTAAAACTCTTATTACGATGTCGGGCACAAATCAGAGCGATCATCAATGTCTCTCTGTGGGTAAAGCCATAGAGACTTGAATTCATAATCAGGTAGTATGAATGACGGTGGTGCAGATAGTAGTCGATATAGATGCCGATATCATGAAGCATGGCGGCATTTAGTAACAAATAGAGATAATCCGGGCTTATGTTATGAAGCTTTTTAGTACTTGAAAACAATCTTTCAGAAAGACATGTAATATGGGCAGCATGATCCTTATCCATATCATAATTATAAAGAAGGTTTTTTATGCTGTGCCGGCGCACATCAGTATAGACCGGAGTTTTTTTATCCTGAAGAAGGTACTCATAAAGCAGGCCTTCTCTCAATCCATTACCACTGATGACTACTTTTTCCGGTCGGATCGTTTTCATCACTGAATGAAGAATGGTCAGGCCCGGCACAATGATGTCGATCCGGGATTTATCCAGGCCATTTATTTTATGCAGATGATCAGGGCTTTTAGAAAATACGGTCTTTATTGTTTTTTCAGCAGATTCGAAAGGCAACTCCAGATTATGGAGCTTATCGATCGGATAACCGGAATTTCTGCTAAAAATTTTAGCAAAAGAACGAAGGGTTCCGCCAAGGCCAATCAATGGCGTATCTGCTCTTTCTTTTAACCATTCCAGATCCCCTAGTGCCTTATAGAAATCTTTTTCTTTGTCCTTAAAGGTAACCGCTCCAACATCAAGACTGATCGCTTCTTTTAGTGTTCGGTTCCTTATATAGGAAATTTCAGTACTGGCACCCCCGATATCAATCAGGTAGTAATCATCAAGGCTTATGGTGTTAACCACACCTAAAAAACCAAGCCAGGCTTCTCTTTCTCCTGATATGACCTCAAAATTCCAGTTAAATTCTTCTTTAATTTTCTGCAGAAATTCTGACTGATTATGAGCGTTTCTTACTGCTGCAGTGGCGGCAAGAATTACTTTTTCAACATCATGCGAATGAATCAAATCTTTAAACAAAGAGAGCGTCAGCAAGGTTCGGTTAATCGGTGCCTCTTTTAAGTATCCGTCAGAAGACAGGTCCTCGCTTAAACGGACCATTTCTTTTTCCTGCTCCATCAGCTTATAGTACTTGCCGCTGTAAATGGCAAAGATGATAAGCCTGACTGAATTCGAGCCCAGATCGATAATAGCAATTTTATGATCCTTTTTTTTCATATGCGTTCCTCATTCCGGAGGGATATCAAGTGACATCCTGTTTTGTTTTGGGTGTAAAGACTTTTTTATTTTTTTTTACCGGCTGGATGCTGACCTTTTCCATAAAATATTCCTGAGAGTTAAAGGGCTCACCATTATCCGGATCGGCAATGTAGCGACCATCGGAGAGCATAATCCGTCCTTTGACATTGTCTTTAATATTAGCTTCCAGGATATCCCATAGTTCTTCCTGCAGTTTTTTATCAAGAACCGGGAAGAAGGTCTCAACCCGGCGATCAAGATTGCGGCTCATTAAATCAGCACTTGAGAGATAGTACGCCTCCTCACCTCCATGGTAGAAGTAAAAGATTCTGCTGTGCTCAAGGAAACGGCCAACGATGCTTTTAACAGTAATGTTATCGCTGATCCCGGGCACACCCGGTCGCAGTGAGCAGATGCCCCGAACAACCAGGTAGATTGACACACCGGCCTGTGAGGCCTCGTAAAACAGATCAATCATTCCCGGATCAACAAGAGAGTTTATTTTTATCACAATCTTTGCCGTTTTTCCGCTTTTAGCCTGCTCGATTTCTTTTCTGACCAGCGCTTCTATTTTTCTTCTGAATGAAATGGGAGCGATACATATTTTTTCAAGGGTTTCAATTTCTGAATAACCACTAAGCATATTAAAGATCTTAGAGGCATCCTGTCCGAACTGATCATTGGCGGTAAAAAATCCAATATCTGTATAAAGTCTGGCCGTGATGTCATTATAATTTCCTGTAGCCAGATGAAGATAGCGTTTAATATTATTACTTTCCCTGCGAAGAATCAGGGTGATCTTAGAATGAGTTTTTAATCCGACCAAACCATAAATGACATGGCAGCCGGCCTTTTCCAGACGTCTGGCCCAGATAATGTTGTTTTCCTCATCAAAACGGGCTTTTAGTTCAACCAATACCGTAACCTGCTTTCCGGCTTCGGCAGCGTTAATCAGCGAAGCAATGACCGGAGAATTACCACTTACCCGGTACAGGGTTTGTTTAATGCCCAGCACATTAGGATCAACGGCGGCTTGATTGATAAAATCCAGTACCGGATCAAAGGCATCAAAAGGATGGTGCAGTAAAATATCCTGTTGGGCAATGACATCAAAGATGTTTTTCCCCTTAAAAACCTTTTTATTTACCGGTGCAAACTTTTTATCACGGTGCTCATCGAAGCCATCTAAACCGTAGATCTGGAAAAGAAAGGCCAGATTGAGAGGGCCGTTAATCGAGTAGATATCTTTTGGGTGAACATCGAGTTCATTAGCCAGATACAAGCGCATAGCAGAATCCATATCGGCTCCGCTTTCAAGCTTTACGGCCTGTCCCCATTTTCTTTGTTTTATCTGATTTTCGATTTCTCTTAAAAGATCTTCTGCTTCCTCTTCCTCAATGGTCAGATCGGCATTCCGGATAATCCGGTATGGTGCCACGGAGATAATGGTATGACCAACAAAAAGATCTTGTACGAAAAGGCTGATCACTTCTTCCAATAGGATCACTCTTTTTTGCGAGTTTTCAGCAGGCAGGAAGACACTTCTTGGCAGTACGGAAGGTACCTGCACCGTTGCAAAAAACTGTTTTGAATCCGGAGCATTTTTTCGCAAGAAGATACCAAGATTTAGTGATTTATCTGAAAGATGAGGAAAGGGGCGACTGGAGTCTACAGCGTGAGGAGTCAGTATCGGATAAACCATTTCATTAAAGTATCGTCTAAGATAGCTTTTGTCCATAGACGTAAGCTCATCAGCATTAATCAGCGAGATCCCTATTTCATTAAGAGCCGGGATCAGATAGTTGCTGAAAAGATCATAGGCATCCTGGCTAAGCTGGTGGGTTTTATCAGAAATTTCCTTTAATTGCTTTTTAGGCGTCAGCCCGGATGCATCTTCTTTTTTGTAGCCGGCATCCACCATATCTCTAAGTGAACCGACGCGAACATTAAAGAATTCGTCGAGATTAGAAGAAAAAATGGCCAAAAATTTAAGACGTTCCATTAAGGGATTTTCTTCTTTTTGGGCTTCTTCCAATACACGCGTATTAAATTCGAGCCAGGTCAGTTCCCGGTTGATAAAGAGATCCTTATTCATAATTTAACAGTCCTTTTATTTGTAATTCTGGGCAGACACCAAAAACTTCGGCGAAATAGAGAGCCTTCTTCTTAAAGATCCACTGTTCTAATGTGGTGTCTTCGGCAGCGTATCCGGTAATTTTCAACGTGTTTTTACCGGAGGCGACCTCGATCTTGGAAAATTTACACTTATGGCTTCTGTCCAGCGAATCGGCAAGGCGAATGATGGCAATTAATTTTGCACTGATAATCTGATCCTTCTCGCTGAAGTTTTTAAAAAACCGACTGTTCGATTTGGGTGTAATATGACTGTGGTATCTGGCACATCCGGCAACAATACGCAGATCATTTTCCGATACGCCCACAAGATCGAGTGCCATAATCAGATCAGCGGAATATGCATAATGGTTTTCATAGCTTAAAAATTTTCCGGTGTCATGGAGAATACAGGCTAGTTGTAAAAGCAGTCGTTCCCGGTTGCCCATAAAATGCTGTGTTTTTATGGCATCAAAGATTTGCAGTGCAAATTTTTCTACCTGAAGAGAGTGAATCCGGTCATATTTAAAGCGTTTGGCAATGTGTCTGGCTGAAGAGAGAATGTCGTCATCATCTGTTTTGCGGGCTTCAGGATTAAAGTGTTCCTCCATCATATTATATAGGAGACCTTCTCGAAGCGAGATTTCCGGAATATAGAGTTCTTCGCTGACCGTCAGATCTAAAAATCCCTTTACAATCACAAGGGCAGGTAAAAACAGATGAACTTCTTCATCAGAAAGGGAAAAATTTTTCTGAGTTTCTGCCTTCGTCATAAATCGAACCGCTTCAAAGGCTTCTAAAAAATTGTCTTTTGCTATCGAAGCCATTTTGGGATAGAGTTTCTCAGCACGACATATTTTTGATACAAATCGGGCATTACTTCCGAAAATAAAAAAGCGCATGATTTTTTTATGAGGGCCGAAATTAATAATTCGGTCAATGTTACTGGAGGTAAACTCTTCTAAGAGACTTGGATAATTCGCATTTTCTTTTTCAAGCTCAGATGTTGCTTCGTAAAGTCGTAGAGCACCCATATTAAGATTCTGACTGAAAGTTAGTTTGTTTTTACTATAAATTGAGACCGAGATGCTGCCGGAACCTAAATCAAGAAACAGACTGCTCATCGAAGAAAAATCTTCTAGCAAAAAGTAATTTTTGCGAATCGACTTAAATGTCAGATATCGTTCCTCGGCATTAGTGAGGATGCGCACCTGCATACCGGTGCTTAGCATAATCTTATCCACAATAAAAAGCTTATTTCGTGCCTCGCGAATGGCGCTTGTAGCGATCACATCGTAGTAGCGAACACCATAATCTTTAAGTAAGTTTCTTAGTTTGTTAAGAACGCTGCAGATTTCAAGCACGGTCGGGACACTGATGCTTCCCTCAGAGAAGCTTTCCCGGGCTAAGCTGATCGGATATTTTGTTTTTTCAATCACAGTAAAATTTTTCTCATCGCCGGCTTCAGCAATAAGCAACTTTATATGATGCGAGCCGATAGAAATTACGGCGAAAAGTTCATTCTTTTTTTTAACCACAAGACCACCTCGATTACGTATTACTATATCTTAACCTATTTTTGTTAATTTTAAATAAAAAGTCACGATAAAATAAAAAAAGTCAGCTGCCGGAGCCTAATAAACCGGTTGACTTTGCTGATTAAGAATTTATAATTAAGTTTTAAGGTAAGAAGTTCAAACAGTCAAAGGAGAGTACAGATCATGCAGGAAAAATACAATGGAAAACCGATTGAAGAAAAATGGCAAAAGATATGGGAAGACGGGAAAGTCTTTGCCGCCATCGATGGGGATGAGAGAGAAAAATATTATTGCCTTGAAATGTTTCCCTACCCCTCAGGCAATCTGCATATGGGGCACGTCCGCAACTACTCGATCGGAGACGTGGTAGCCAGGTATAAGAGAATGCAAGGGTATAACGTATTGCATCCGATGGGTTGGGATTCTTTTGGCCTTCCTGCTGAAAATGCGGCAATCAAACATGGTGCTCATCCAGACGAATGGACCAATATGAATATCGAAAGCATGGTCAAACAATATAAGAGTCTGGGGATCAGTTACGACTGGGACAGAGAAGTGGCGGCCAGTAAGCCCGATTACTATAGATGGACACAATGGATTTTCCTGCAGTTATATAAAGACGGACTAGCCTATAAAAAGAATGCCATGGTTAATTTCTGTCCATCCTGCAACACGGTTCTAGCTAATGAACAGGTGGTCGATGGAGCCTGCGAACGTTGCGATGCCGGCGTTAATAAAAGAGCTCTGAATCAATGGTTCTTTAAAATTACCGATTACGCTCAGGAACTGCTTGATGATTTAGATGAATTAACCGGATGGCCGGATAAAGTAAAAACGATGCAGAGGAACTGGATCGGCCGTTCTGAGGGTGCGATGATCTCTTTCCCGGTTAAAGATCACAGTGCAACGATTGAGGTCTATACGACAAGACCGGACACTGTCTTTGGTGTGACCTATATGGTACTGGCTCCGGATCATCATTTAGTTGAAGAATTAACCAAAGGAACCGAATACGAAGAAAAAGTAACAGCCTTTAGAGATAAAGTCTCAAGGCTAACAGATATAGAAAGAACATCAACAGAAATTGAAAAAGAAGGGATTATGATCGGACATTCCATTGTTAATCCATATAATGGTGAAGAGAGCCCGATTCTTATCGGAAATTATGTGTTGCTTGATTACGGAACCGGTGCGGTTATGGGTGTACCGGCTCATGATGAAAGAGATTTTGCCTTTGCTAAAAAATATGTTTTACCGATTAAAGCGGTTATCAGTCCTGATGGTGCTGTTACTGATGGCTCCGAAATGGAGGCAGCCTATACCGAAGAAGGCTATATGATTAACTCAGATCAATTTGACGGAACCTTCGGTGAGGAGGGTATCCGCAAAGTAACGGATTATGGTGCGGAAAAAGGATATGCCAGCCATGAAGTAAACTTCAGATTAAAGGACTGGTTAATTTCCCGTCAGCGTTACTGGGGTGCGCCGATACCGATTATTAACTGCGAGGACTGCGGTCCGGTGCCGGTCCCGGAAGACGATCTGCCGGTAAAATTGCCTGAGAATGTGGAATTTAGACCGAGCGGTGAATCCCCTCTTAACTATGCCGAGGATTTTGTTCATGTGGGCTGCCCGGTTTGTGGTAAAAAGGCAAAAAGAGAAACCGATACGATGGATACTTTTGTATGCTCAAGCTGGTACTACCTTCGTTTCTGTGATCCCCACAATGATAAAGAGGCTTTTAATAAGGAAAAAGCTGAATACTGGATGAATGTTGATCAGTATATTGGCGGCGTGGAGCATGCAATTTTACATTTATTATATGCCAGATTCTTTACAAAAGTATTCAGAGATTTTGGGTTAGTAAGCTTTAAAGAGCCATTTAAGAATCTGCTAACACAAGGCATGGTCTTAAAAGATGGTTCAAAAATGTCAAAATCCAAAGGTAATGTGGTTAGTCCGGAAGAGATCATTAATAAATATGGCGCTGATACGGCCAGACTATTTATTCTGTTTGCGGCTCCGCCGGAAAGAGATTTGGAATGGAATGATCGCGCTGTGGAAGGTTGCTACCGTTTCTTAAACAGAGTCTGGAGACTGGCTTATCAGTCTGAAGAACTAATTACCGGGACCGATTTTGTGTTGCCTGAGAAAGAGCAATTGTCAAAAGAAGATAAAGATCTTATGCGTGTGGTTCACAGCACGATTCAGAGAGTCTCTAACGATCTTAGCGAAAGATTTAACTTTAATACCGCCATCAGCCGAATCATGGAACTGGTCAATGCCATTATGGACTACAAGGAAAAAGAAAATGCCAATCAGGCTGTCTTAAAAGAGGCCATTGAAAAGCTGATCCTGGTCCTAAGTCCTTTTTCTCCGCATATCTGCGAAGAAATCTGGCAGTCATTTGGCAAAAAGGACATGCTGATTGATATGCCATGGCCTAAGACCGATGAAAGCTTCTTAGAAGTTGATGAAGTGGAAGTGGTTTTACAGATTAACGGTAAAGTCAGAGATAAAATTAAAGTCCCTGCGGCGATGAGCAAAGAAGACATGGAAGCCTTTGCGATGGAAAGTGAAAGAATCAAAGAGCTGACCGCCGGCAAAACGATCCGGAAAGTGATTGTGGTTCCGCAGAAGATTGTAAATATCGTGGTGCAGTAAGCCAACAGAATATCCAAAACCATAAAGCGTGGAGATAATCCACGCTTTATTTATCGAGTATTTTAGTATATGATAGAGTAATAAAATTATAACCTTATGGGGGGTGAATGGACAGCTTTTCAAGTTGTCCGGATATGTTAACAGGTAAACAAAAAAGATTTTTAAGGGCATTAGCCACCAATATAGACCCGATTGTACAGGTCGGAAAACAGGGTCTGACAGAGAACGTGATGTTTTCACTAAATGAAGCGCTGGAAGCTAGAGAACTAGTCAAAATAAAGGTCTTAAAAAACTGCATGGAAGAAACTAAAGATGTAGCTGAAGAGATCACAGAAAAATCAGCAGCGAATCTGGTACAGGTCGTAGGCAGAAATATTGTACTATACAGACCAAATAAGGATAATCCGCAGATTACACTTCCGAAATAAAAGGTGAGGATATGAATCGAGAAAACTATAATGATCTGATTGCTAAGGCCGGAAAAGTGGTTGTAAAAGTTGGAACCAGCTCTATTACCCACGAGACAGGCAAACTGAATATAGAAATGATTGAAAAAATTTGCCGGCAGCTGGTTAATCTTCATTTTTCCGGAAAAGAAGTGATTCTTGTTACCTCCGGCGCTGTTGGAGCCGGACTAAGTAAGCTTGGCTATACAAGCAGGCCGAAATCCATTCCGGAGAAGCAGGCAGCCGCTGCAGTCGGGCAGGGTATTTTAATGCATATCTATGAAAAAACGTTTTCAGAGTATGGCCAGATCGTCGCACAACTGTTACTGACAAAAGATGATCTGAAAAACCGGAAACGATTTCTTAATTCAAGGAACACACTCCTGACGTTGCTTAATAAAAATGTAATACCGATCATCAATGAAAATGACACAGTGGTAGTAGAGGAAATTAAGTTTGGCGATAATGATACCTTAGCCGCACTCGTTGCCGGATTGGTTAATGCTGATTTGTTGATTCTACTCACTGATATTGATGGTTTTTACACGGCTGACCCGAGGAGTAACCCGGAAGCCTCTTTGATTTCCGTGGTGGAACAGATTGACGACAAGGTTATTACTCAGGCTGGTAAAACAGGCAGTACGTTTGCAAGCGGCGGGATGTTTACTAAAATAGAGGCAGCAAAAATATCAGGAAGTGCCGGCATCCCGATGATCATTGCCAACAGTAAAACAGAGAATGTGTTGAACCGGATTTTTGCTCTGGAACCGTTAGGCACTTTGTTTTTACCCAGAAAACAAAGTCCGCATACCAGAAAAAAATGGATCGGTTTTGGCTCGGAAATAGAGGGTAGCATCACTGTCGATGAAGGTTGTAAAAAAGCGCTGATCTATAACGGCAAAAGCCTTCTGGCTAAGGGAGTACTCGATGTCCAGGGTGACTTTGGCAGTGGCAGCGTAATCAGTATCGTAGATAATAATGGGGAAGAGTTTGCCAGGGGTATCATCGGATACACGGCAGAAGAAATGAAAATGATAAAAGGTTGTCATTCGGATGACTTTATAGAAATTTTGGGATATAAGGATACGGATGTAGTGATTCACAGAGATAATCTGTTGATTAGATATTAAAAAAAAAGAAAGGAAGAGGTGCGAAAATGGTATCGGAATTATTTGAAAAAGGGCTGGAGGCAAAAGCAGCAGCAACTGTGATGGCGCAGGCTTCTACCCGTGAGAAAAATCAGGCACTCGAGATTATGGCTTCGCAACTTGAAGAGCGGACGCCGGAGATCGTAGCTGCCAACCGCATCGATTTAGATAATGCCGCCGGTCAGGATTTCACCAGGGCGTTTATCGATCGTCTGACATTAAATGAAAACCGAATAGCGGATATGGCTGATGGTTTACGGCAATTGATTGCTCTTTCAGATCCTGTTCGCAAATCTTCCTTAGGCTGGATCACGGAAGACGGAATTGAAATCCGCAGGGTTCAGGTTCCTCTGGGTGTGATTGGCATTATCTATGAAGCCCGCCCTAATGTGACGGCCGATGCAGCCGGATTATGTCTTAAGTCCGGCAATGCGGTGATCCTGCGGGGCAGCAAGGATGCGATCCATTCAAATAAAAAAATTGTTGAAGTGCTTCAGGATGCACTGGAAATGACAACACTCGGGCGTCATGTGGTGCAACTAATCGAGGATACGTCTAGAGAAGCGGCCGCAGAAATGATGGCTCTTAACCAATATATTGATGTGCTAATTCCGCGTGGCGGGCAGGGACTGATTAATGCGGTGGTAGAAAACGCAAAGATTCCGGTGATCGAGACCGGTATTGGCAATTGTCATGCTTTTGTTGATCAGACGGCACAGATTAACATGGCGGTAAACATTGTCGAAAATGGAAAAACACAAAGGCCGGGTGTTTGTAATTCCTTAGAAACACTTTTAGTCCATAAAGAGATAGCCGCTGATTTTCTTCCGGCTCTTGAAAAGAGGCTTGAATCATACAACCTTGAATACCGGGCTTGTACGGAATCGGCAAAATATCTAAAAAATGTTACGCCCGCTGAGGATAGGGACTACTATGAAGAGTTTCTTGATATGATAGTAGCCGTTAAAGTGGTTGAGGATCTCGACGAAGCGCTGGCTCATATTGCAAAATATGGATCAAAACACTCTGAAGTTATCATTACTGAACAATATCAGAATGCCCGCCGGTTTCAAAAAGAAATTGATGCGGCAGCTGTTTATGTAAATGCCTCCACAAGGTTTACCGACGGAAATAAATTTGGCTTTGGTGCTGAAATTGGAATTTCCACACAAAAGCTTCATGCCCGGGGGCCGATGGGTATTGAACATCTGACCAGCGTGAAATATGAAATTGACGGCCACGGAGAAGTTCGCAGCTAGGAGTGAAATGATGGAGAAACAAGCAATAGGGATTATGGGCGGAACCTTTGATCCAATTCATTACGGACATTTAGTGACAGCGGAAGCGGCCCGGGTGGCTTTTAATCTGAAAAAAGTTTTTTTTGTTCCCTCAGGCAGACCCCCGCATAAAGAAGGGCAGACAGTCTCATCTAAAGAAGCCCGGTTTCTGATGACAGTCCTTGCCGTAACATCGAATAATGATTTTACAGTATCCCGTATTGAAATTGACCGGCCTGGTAAGTCCTATGCCTACGATACGGTCAGATATTTTAAAGAATCCTATCCGGATAACGATATCTATTTTATTACCGGTGCAGATGCGATCAAGGAAATATTAAACTGGCATAAGGTTAATAAGCTTTTGGATTACTGCTATTTTGTCGCTGCAACAAGACCAGGGTATGATCTTGAAGATCTAAAAGCCAGGGAACTTAGTGTTCTTCCCGAAGAAAAACTTGCCAAGATTTTTACCATAGAAGTTCCGGCGATGGCCATCTCTTCATCGGATATCAAAAAAAGAGTACAGAATAAGGATCCCATAAAATACCTGCTCCCCGAGAATGTTGAAGCCTATATTTTAAAGGAGTCACTCTATGTTGATTCAGAATCGTGAAATCATTGAAGAAAAAGTCCGCAGTCAGCTGGGAGACAAAAGATTTGCCCATACCCAAAGGGTAACAGAAATGGCACTCAGGATAGCTAAAGCGCATAAGGTTTCTGAAGAAAAAGTCTGGGTAGCGGCGATGCTTCATGACTTTGCTAAAGACCGTTCTTCAGAGGAATTAATAGAACTGTTAAAAGAAGCCGGACATCCTGTTACATTTGCTGAGAGTAAAGAAAAGGCACTTCTGCATGCACCGGCAGCAGCCATTTTGGCGCAAAAAGAGCTGGGCATTACCGATAAGGAAATTCTTGATGCCATCAGGTATCATACCACAGGCTATCCGGGGATGGGAAAAGTCGCTAAAATTGTGTACCTGGCCGATGCAGTTGAGCCTTCAAGAAAATACAAAGGTGTGGAAAAAATAAGGGAACTAGCGATGCGGGACTTAAAAAGAGCGTTGTTATTGTCTTTACAGTCAACACTGATGCACCTGCTGGAAAGCCAGGCCATCATCCACCCGGCCAGTATAGAAGCCAGAAATCAACTACTATCAGAGACTTCAAGATAGGAAATACAAGGAGGAAAAAGATTGGAAAATATGTTTAAAATGGCGATTAAAGCCATAGAGGATAAAAAAGGAACAGATATTACAACAATTGAATTTAAAGAACAGGGCAGTATTGCCGATGCGTTCATTATCGCCACAGGCAATAATGACAGACAGACAAAAGCGATCGCCGAAAATGTAGAACTAGAACTTGGGAAAGCCGGCGAAACGGTCCTTCGTCATGAAGGATACCAGCTGGGGAAATGGATTGTTCTGGATTATGGATTTTTGATGGTTCATATTTTCACTCCGCAGGAAAGAGAATACTACGACATTGAGAGATTATGGCAGGAGTCAAAAAAACTCTTAACACCGGATTCAAACCATGTATAAAAATCTGGCGGATGTCTATGATGTGCTGATGGAAGATATGCCATATACGGAGTGGGCCGGATTTTTAGATGCAATCATTGCCGATAAGGCATCGGATAGCAAAAAAATTCTCGATCTGGGTTCCGGTACAGGCAGTATCAGCATTTTACTGAGCCAGAAAGGGTATCAGTTGACGAACCTTGATTTTTCAGAAGAAATGATCAGTCAGGCAAAGAAAAAATATAATAAAGCGCAGGCAGAGGCAGATTTTGTTACGATGGATATTCGTGATATCAAGTATCAAGAAGAATTCGATGTGGCCATGTCTACCTTTGATACGTTAAACTACTTCACCGATCAAGAAGAACTAGCCGGTATCTTTAAAAGCACTTTCGATGCAGTAAAACCCGGAGGAATCTTTGTGTTTGATATGAATACCAAGTATAAGTTTAAAAAGATTCTTGGTGAGGAAGTCTATACGTATAACACGGATGATCTGGTATATATCTGGGAAAATTATTACGATAGCCAGGACAGAATCATTGATATTGATCTCTCTTTTTTCCTTAAAAAAGAAGGGTCAATGTATGAACGTTTTCAGGAGCATCATATCCAGAAATATTATCCTGTTTCCGAGGTCAAGAACTATTTGAAAAAGGCAGGCTTCACCGCGATTGACGTGTATCAGGATCTTGAATTTAAAAAACCTGAAAAAAAGGGGATACGCAACTTTTTTGTGGCCCGAAAGCCAGACTAAGGCGTACCTCAAATCGTTACAGAAATGATGGTGACCGAGATGGAACACTATAAATATGTGACCAATAAAAAATGTGAATATTATCCTTGTCATCAGACCGATGAGGACTTTTTCAACTGCCTGTTTTGTTTTTGCCCTCTATATACATTGGGGGAAACATGTGGCGGTAACTTTACATATTCAAAAAAAGGCTTTAAAAACTGTTCAGCATGTTCGTTGCCACATCGTAAAGATGGTTATGATTTTGTCAAAATGAGACTGGCTGAAGTTCTTCAATTGGCAGCAAAAAAGGAATAAAATCTGTAAGGATCGGAAAAACACATTTCTTTATAAAATTTTTTTAGTTATAATGGACAGGATAAAAAAAACTGGGGTGAATGACATGGAATTTAACAATTATATGGATCTATTTTTAGAGGAGTCAAAAGAACATTTACAGGTTCTTAATAACCAGCTGCTGATTCTTGAAAAAGAACACGGTAACAAGCAGGCTATCGGTGAAATATTCCGATCGGCTCATACCTTAAAGGGGATGTCTGCAACGATGGGCTTTGAAGGCATTGCCGATTTGACTCATAACATGGAAAACCTTTTAGATAAAATACGTGCGGATCAGCTTCAGGTTAATCAGGAAATTAATGATATCCTTTTTAAATGTGTTGATACCATTGAACAGATGGTTCAAAACATTATTGACGGAACAGATCAGACTTTTGATGTGACGGATTTAATTGCCAATCTCGAACGACTTGAAAAAGGAGAGACATCTTCTATAGAAACAGCTGTGAGCACTGAAACGGAAACCCCAGCGAACGACTCTATAGCAACAATGGACAACCAGGCACTTGATGACCTTGATGATTTCGGACTTTCTATGATTGCCAAGGCTAAAGATAGTGGAACAGGCGCCTACTATTTTAAAATACAACTTGATGAGAATTGCGTAATGAAAGCGGTCAGAGTCTTTATGGTGTTTAACACACTGGAGCAGATGGGCGACATCATTAAATCAGTTCCTCATACCCAGGAAATCGAGGATGAAAATTTTGACCGTGAAATTACGGTATACCTCGTTTCTGAAAAACCACTTGAACATATCAGGGAAGCGATCAATCATATCAGCGAAGTGAATGTGATTGAAGAAAGCGAGTTATCGGTTAGTGAAGAGCAGAAAGAAATAACCGGAAACGTTCCGGCAATGGATAAAATAAAAGAAATTTCAGATAAAGATTCTGCAGACCCAGCTTCAGCAGGTAAGTTTGCTCAGAAAACGGTTAGAGTGGAGATTGGCAAACTTGATACCTTAATGAATTTAGTCGGAGAGCTGGTTATTAATAAGACCAGGCTGGAGCAGATTCATGATGAAGGGGATAAGGGATCGTTAAATGAGACCATTGAACAGGTAGGCCGTATTACTACAGATCTTCAGGATATTGTTATGTATGTTCGCATGGTTCCGATTGAGCAGGTCTTTAACCGCTTCCCGAGGATGGTTCGGGATTTATCAAAAGAGTTAAACAAGGAAATCAATTTTATTATGGAAGGAAAAGAAACGGAATTAGACAGAACCGTTATTGATGAAATTGGTGATCCGCTGGTTCATTTAATCAGAAATTCGATTGATCACGGAATCGAAAACTCTAAGGACAGATTGCAGGCAGGTAAAGAAAATGCCGGATTGGTTCGTATTTCTGCTAAGCAAGAAGGGAATTCAGTGATGATTGTTGTTGAAGATGATGGTGCAGGAATTGATACCGAAGCGGTCAAGCGTAAAGCCATCGAAAAAGGTGTGATTTCTGAGGAAGAAGCCCAGTCACTTAGTGAGCATGTCATAAATAATCTGATTTTTGAAGCCGGATTTAGCACGGCTAAAAAAGTAACTGATGTCTCCGGTCGCGGTGTGGGGCTTGATGTAGTCAGACAAAAAATCAACTCTTTGCGCGGAACAGTACATCTGGAGTCAAAAAGAAATGAAGGCAGCAAATTTGTCATCAAACTGCCGTTAACACTTGCGATTATTCAGGCCTTGATGATAAAAGTAAAAGAGGAAGTTTATGCAGTACCTCTGGCGAATATCGATGAGACAACTAGCGTGTATCAGGAGGAAATCAAGAATATTCAGGGACAGCAAGTTATGGTTTTACGAGGTAATGTTCTGCCGCTGATTGATCTGGCAGAAGTTCTCGATGTTCAGTCGGATATGGAAAAGGAAGAAGAACTTTTCGTTGTGGTTGTCAGAAAAGGAGAGGAAAGAATCGGGTTGGTGGTTTCTGAATTGATTGCTCAGCAGGAAATCGTAATCAGCTCACTGGGTACGCTTCTAAAAGGAGCCACAGGTGTAGCCGGAGCGGCTATTTTAGGAGACGGAACGGTATCACTGATTCTTGATATCAGCACATTATTCTGATTGTAAAAAAACAAAGGCCCTTGGCAGTCTTCCCGGTTATCCGAAAAGCTACATGGGCCTTTTTTAGTCTTTGTTTTGATCTTCTTCAGAGCCTTCTTCTAAATATTTTCTGTACTCTTCTTTTACGTCCTCAGAGGCCGGATACACTTGATCTTCTCTTTGGGGGCGAGCCATATAGATGACGAAAATAATAAAAAGGCCGAATAGCAGATAACCGGTCATTAAAAAACTCCTTTATGATAAATGTACTAAAGGAATTATAACACAATCTGATTCAATTTGTTTAAAATAATAAAAAAAGTGATATATATACAAGAGATAGATACATATCACAAGAGAGGTGGTTTCTAAATGTTAAAAACGAAATATTTAGGTCTTGATTTAAGAAGTCCGATTGTTGTAGGTGCTAGTGAAATGACCGCTAATGTAGAAAAAATCAAAAGACTCGAAGATCATGGTGCAGCAGCTATTGTCACAAAATCTCTTTTTGAAGAAGAGATTCTGCTAAAGAACAATAAATGGAGAGAAGAGCTTGCTCAATACGATTATATAGATGCCGAAATGGGACAACTTTTTCCGAATGCGGATATTGATGCGGCTAAGGAGCATTTATACTGGATTAATAAAACCAAAGAAGCGGTATCCATACCAGTCATTGCCAGCTTAAACTGTGTCAATAGAGAAGCCTGGCTTGAATACGCGAAGGAACTTGAAGAAGCCGGTGCTGATGCCATCGAAGCCAATATGTACTCCTATTCTTTTGGTGTTACAAAGAATCCTGCAGAGATTGAAGATAAAAGAGTTAATATACTTAAAGAAATCAAAAAAACAGTTAACATTCCGGTATCCGTAAAAATCAGTCCACATTACACTAGTATCTTTACTTTCGTAAATTTGCTTGATCAGGCAGGAATTGACGGAGTCATTCTTTTCCATCGTTTGTTTAATCCGGACATTGATATTGAAAAAGAGGTTGAGCTTGCTCGTTTCCAGCTGACAGATTCTTCCAGAAACGGAAGCAGTTTACGCTGGATTGGCCTCTTAAGCGGTAAAGTAGGGATGGACCTTGTTGCTAATACAGGTGTGGAAACCGGTCAGGATCTGATAAAAATGCTCTTAGCCGGTGCGACGGGTGTTCAGGTCGTTAGTACCATTTACCGTAATGGCATGGAACAGATTGGCGTAATGGAAAAAGAGTTAACAGACTGGATGGAAAGAAAAGAATACGCAAGTCTTGAGGATTTCAGAGGAAAATTATCAAAAGTGAATATTAACAACCCCTGGGCCTATGAAAGAACACAGTATATAAAGATGCTGTTAAAAGGAGAGTATGAAGTGTAAGCCTTATGGCTTACACTTTTTTACACGATAAGGAAATATGAGATGATTATCATTAGCAGGCGGAGGCGCCCGTGGCTCTTATCAGGCTGGTGCGGCCAAAGCTTTTACGGAAAAAGGAATTACATTCCAGGGAATCGTAGGAACATCAATGGGCGCATTTAATGGTGCTCTTATTGCTCAGGGTCATACCGATCAGTTGGTTGATATCTGGGATAATATTTCCATTGATAAAGTCTTTGCGTTAAGCAAGAAAGAAGTTGAAGAGTTACGAAAAATTGATTATAGTCCCGAGGTTGTTCAGAATAAAGTTAAAAAAATCTTCAATATGTTAAAAGACGGGGGATTAGACATCTCTAGGTCTAAAAAGATGCTGGATGACTACATTGATGAAGACTTAATTCGTTCAAGAGGTATTGATTTTGGACTGGTCACAGTGGCTATTAACGAGCTTAGGGCAATTGAAATCTTTATCGATGAAATGCCTCAGGGAACGCTAAAAGACTATTTGCTGGCTAGCTCGGCACTTCCGTACTTTAAAATTGAGAAAGTAAACGGAATCAAATATCTTGATGGCGGCTTTTATAATATTCTGCCAACCGATATGTTGGTTAATAAAGGGTATACGGAAATTTATCAGGTGCCTTTGCATGGCATTGGTCGCAAAAAACCGTTTGATATTGATGAGAGTAATGTCACGTTGAAAACTATTTCGCCTAGTGAACCCTTAGGTGGAATTCTTGATTTTAGTAATGACCTGGTTAAAAAACAAATGGCGATGGGCTATTATGATACGTTAAAAGTGATCGATGGCTTATCGGGAACATTATATTGCATTAAGCCGGTTAATGATGAACACTATTTTCTGGATTTTCTAAAGACGTTGTCTCAGGAAATGATTACTGAACTTACAGAAGCACTTGAGATTGAACGGGATCCAACATTGCGAACCTTGTTTGAAATCATCATTCCAAGGATTGCAGAACTCTTAGAGCTTGAGCAGGAAGTCACGTATGAGGAAATTATAACGAGTTTTCTGGAAGTGCAGGCGATTGAGCTTGAGATTGACAGGTACCACGTATATTCTTTTGAGGAACTTTTAGAACAGGTGATTACAAAGAGTCATACGTATACGGAGAAGAAATACAGAAAAAATCAGGTAGTGGAATATTTTTTAAAAAATGAGGTACTATCCAGAATGGCGAAAGAATCAAGCATTCGTCAGCTGGCGAAAATAGTGATAAAAGGGGCTGCCAAAAGATATGAAAAAGGAAATCAACTGGGAGGAACGACTCAGTGAAGAGGAATATAAAATATTAAGGCTAAAAGGAACCGAACCTCCCTTTAGTGGTCAGTATGATAATTTTTATGAAGAGGGAATCTATCTTTGCCGGGGTTGTGGTAATTCGTTGTTTTCAAGTGAAGATAAATTTAAATCAGGCAGCGGATGGCCAAGTTTTAGAAAACCGGTAAGAGAGGAGAACATATCACTACAGGAAGACCATTCTTATGGCATGGTCAGAACAGAGGTTCTTTGTGCCGTTTGCGAGGCTCACCTCGGTCACTATTTTGAAGCAGAAACCAGACATTGCATCAATTCTCTTGCAATGGAATTTATTCCTGATGAACAGGCTGAAGAAATAGAAGATGTAATTCTAAACCATTCAAAAGAAGAGATTGCCTTGATAAAATCAGTCCTTGATCAGGAAGGAATTACCTATGTGATAAAAAATGAGGGCATTCAGGATCTGTTTGGAGCCGGAAGAATCGGAACTGGTGTTAATCAGCTTGTTGGAGAAATCAAGATAGCGGTCAAAAAAAAGGACTATAGGCTCGTTATGTATTTGATGGAGAATATATTGTAAAAATAGGAGAAAAAATGGTTTCAAAAACCTAGATATAGGTGTATAATATCCCTACAACACTAAATACGGGGGTTTGGGATATGAATAAAGTGGTTCAAATGCAAAAGGATACAACATTCCTTGAAGCGACACCGAAGAAGATTATCAAAAGAGACGGAAGAATTGAAAGTTTTGATCGTAATGAAATTTCAGATGCAATTTTCAGAGGTGCGCTGGCTGTGTATCCGGATCGCAGAGATGCAGAGTTACAGGCGCTTTCTTCTGTGATTACAGATAAAGTGGTTTATGAGATAACCAAAAAGCAAGAACGCAATGAATTTCAGGAAGGCATTCCAAGCGTAGAGGAAGTACAGGATGTTGTTGAAATATCACTGATGGATTTTGGTGAAAAGAAATTAGCCAGACAATACATCAGATACCGCTTAAAGCATGAAGAAATTCGCGAACAGAAAAAAGTATTAATCGATTCAGATAAGATGGTCGACGATTACCTTGAAAGAGCAGACTGGCAAGTAAAAGAAAACTCAAATATGGGCTTTTCCTTGCAGGGATTGAATAACTATATTATTTCAGCTGCGACTAAAAATTTCTGGCTGCAGAGAGTGTATGATGATTCGATTTCTCAGGCTCATAAATCAGGAGATCTACATATTCATGATTTAAATCTGTTATCTACCTACTGTTGCGGATGGAGTTTAGAAGACTTTTTATTAAAAGGGTTTAAAGGAGCCTACGGTAAAGTAGAAAGCACGCCACCTAAGCACTTTGATACAGCACTAGGTCAATTAGTTAATGCCATCTATACCCTTCAGGGAGAAGCGGCCGGAGCACAAGCAGTATCAAGCTTTGATACGTATTTAGCACCACTTGTCCGCAACGATAATCTTAGCTATAAAGAAGTAAAGCAATCCATTCAGAAATTTGTTTTCAATATGAATGTGCCAACCAGAGTCGGTTTCCATACTCCGTTTTTTAATATTACGTTTGATGTAAAAGTATCCGGAGCTCTTAAAAACCAGCCTGTTATTATTGGCGGTAAGCCACAGGCAATGTCTGTCTACGGAGATTTCCAGGAAGAAATGGATATGATTAATAAGGCTTTCTGTGAAGTGATGATGGAAGGGGATGCAAAAAACAGAATCTTCTCATTCCCGATTCCAACCTATAATATTACTGATGACTTTGACTGGGATAGTGATGTTGCTGATTTAATTATGGAAATGACAGCAAAGTACGGAATTCCCTACTTTGCAAACTTTGTTAACAGTGACATGTCACCGGATGACGTGCGCAGCATGTGCTGCCGTCTTCGTCTTGATAACCGTGAGCTCAGAAAAAGAGGCGGAGGGCTGTTTGGTGCTAATCCTTTAACAGGCAGCATCGGTGTTGTGACAATCAATCTACCAAGACTGGGGTATTTGTCTGATTCCGAAGAAGAATTTTTTGAGAGATTAAAGCGTTTAATGGATCTTGCGAAGTCAAGTCTTGAGACTAAGCGTAAGATTATCGAACAAAATACCCAAATGGGTCTCTATCCATATAGCCGTTTCTATCTTGAAGCGATTCATGAGCGTTTTGGTCAGTATTGGATGAGTCATTTTTCAACGATCGGCATCAACGGCATGAATGAATGTCTGCAAAATTTCTTCGGCAAAGAAATTGACCTAACGTCAAAGCTAGGTAAAAACTTTGCAATAAAAGTTCTAGATTACATGAGAGAAGTCATGGTCGAGTACCAGGAAGAAACCGGAAATATGTACAACCTTGAGGCAACACCAGCTGAAAGTACCGGTTACCGTTTTGCTAAAGTCGACCTTGAAAAATTCGGCAAAGTCTTTACCGCTGGTGAAGATGAAAAGTATTACACGAACAGCACCCAACTACCGGTTGGCTACAGTGAAGATATTTTTGAAGCCTTAGATATGCAGGAAGAACTGCAGTGTAAATACACAGGCGGAACCGTATTCCATGGTTTTACCGGTCAAAAAATTGACGACCTGGATACCATGAAAGATCTGATTAAAAAAGTAATGTCCAACTATGAAATTCCTTATTTTACTCATTCACCAACCTTTAGCATCTGCCAGGATCATGGTTACCTTGCAGGAGAACAGCATCAATGTCCTTCCTGCGATAAAGAAACAGAAGTCTGGTCAAGAATTGTTGGCTATTACAGACCGATTGCCAACTGGAATAAAGGGAAACAAGAGGAATTCCAGGGTCGGGTTACCTTTAAAGTACAAGGAGAATAACAAATGATCAAAGGATTTATTAAAAATTCCTTTGTTGATTATCCGGGGAAAGTTGCAGCTACCATTTTTACAGGAGGCTGCAACTTTTCTTGTCCTTTTTGCCACAACGGTGAGCTGGTTCTTGCTCCGGGCAAAATTAAAGACATTCCGGATTATGAGATTATGGAGTTTTTAGAGAAAAGAAAAGGCCTGATCGATGCGATTGTAATTTCCGGAGGAGAGCCGACGCTTCATCCGGGAATATGGGCATTGATGGCTAAAATAAAGGATAAGGGCTTTCTTGTAAAATTAGATACGAACGGATACCAGCCGCGGATCATCGAAAAACTGTTGGAAGAAACACAGATCGATTTTATTGCGATGGATATAAAGAATGCGCCGGATCGCTACGCAGAAACTGCCGGACTTGAAAAAATCGATATTCAGAGGATTTTTCAGAGTGTGAAGTTGATTCAGTCATCGGGAATTGATTATGAATTCCGAACAACGATAATGAAAGAGTATCACAGTGCCATCGAACTTGAAAAAATCGGGCAGTGGTTAAATGGAAGTAAAAAATATGTGCTTCAGAACTATAAACAAAGAGAGGGGCAGGTCGAAGAGGTTGCCTTTACCCCTTTTGAGGAAGAATTTTTAGAGTCGCAAAAAGAATTCTTGCAGCCCTTTTTTAAAAGGGTTGAGATTCGTACGTAAAATCGTATAATAGAACAATACAATAGCAACTATAAAAATGGAGGAACGAAGATGAAAAAAATTATTGCAACCAACAAGGCCCCTGAGGCCATCGGACCTTATTCACAGGCCATCGATACAGGAAGTCTGATTTTTGCTTCCGGTCAGATTCCCATTATTCCGGAAACAGGGGAGATACCGGAAGGGATTTCCGCTCAGACAAAACAGTGTCTTGAAAATGTAAAGGCGATTGCCCAGGAAGCCGGACTGACTATGGATCATATTGTGAAAGTGACTGTGTTTATGAAGGATTTAGAAGATTTTGCGACTATGAATGAAATCTACAGCACCTACTTTACTCAGTATCCTGCCAGAAGTACTTTTCAGGTAGCCAGACTCCCTAAAGATGCTTTAGTGGAAGTTGAAGTAATTATTGGAAGAAATGAATAAGTGAGTGATTAAGATAACAAGCAAAAGACCCTCGCGTTGGATACTGATTGCGTTATTTTTAGTTATGGTTATTTCTGCTGTCTTTTTTCTGCAAATATATCCTCTGCTTCCGGAAATTACGGACCTTTCTTTTTATTATCAACTAACGGATCCTTATGAGGAAGATGGTACGTTACTCTTATACAGCACTGACTATATAGCCGGATTTGATACACTGTCTCCCTATATTATTCCTGCGCTTCTGGCCATTGAGGATCAGCGATTTTATGAGCACAGGGGCGTGGATCTCATCCGGATTCTTGGTGCTGCGGTAGCTAATCTGCAAAGCGGGTTTGGTGTCGAAGGAGGCAGCACCATCACACAGCAACTGGTGAAAATTACCTATCTTGATCAAAGTGAGAAAACTATCAGGCGGAAAGTAGTCGAGGCGATCACTGCGATGCGCATTGAGAGAAGGTACTCAAAAGAGGAAATACTTGAAACGTATCTGAATAAGGTTTATTTTGGGCATGCAGGATATGGTTTACAGAATGCCACCACCTTCTATTTTCAAAAAGACCCTGAGGATCTAACCCTCGAGGAAAGTGCCATTATTACCGGCATCATTCAGAATCCGACCATGCATTCTCCGCTAAACCGGCCGGAGAGCATGTTGGCTCGTGCTATATTGGTGATCAACCGAATGGAAGAAAACGGAAGCATCACAGAACTAGAAGCGGCATCTGCAAGAGAAAATCTTAAAAATGAATCATTTATAATAAAAAAAACAGACTAGTAAAAATATGTAGCAAAAGAAGGTTAAACATGGCTCATTCCAATAAAATTAAGGAAGCCCAACGTTTGTTGCAACCACATGTCAGTGAAGATCCTAAACAATGATGAATATAAATGAACATGTACCGTGGGGCACACGGGAACTAACGCTTGTGGAGATTGTGTAAGACCTCAGCTAATGAGGCGGTAGTCATTGAAACAAGAAGCCCCCACTTCTATAAGT
>SKKY01000098.1 GCA_007123515.1 Clostridia bacterium | reverse complement strand
TATGGAATGTCCACAGTGTCATGCAGTTAAATTACCTCACAGACTTTGCGGAGAATGTGGATACTATAATGGCAGACAAGTATTGGATAAATCAGGTCAGCAAACAGCTGAAAAGAAAAAATCAGAATAATGAAAATAGTCGGGCTCCCTTTGGGGAGCTTTTTTCATGCCTGAAAATAAAATTAAATTTATTATTGATTTTTTTAGCACTAATGATTATACTAGGTGTTGTTACTAGGTACTAATAATAAGTAGGGTGATACGTGATGAAAAAATTAGCCAGAAAAGAAAGACAAGTAGAATTAAAAAAAATCATAGAAGAAAATCCTTTTATTACAGATGATGAGTTATCAAGAAAGTATGACTGCAGCATCCAGACAATCAGACTAGACCGTCTTCTTTTAGGAATTCCTGAAGTAAGAGAACGACTAAAATCGGTTGCAAAAGAAAATTATAATAAGGTAAAATCGACTAAAGAAAATGAAATAATAGGGGAATTATTGGAGCTTGATTTAGACAACAAAGCCATTTCCTATATGGAAGTCAGTACAGATATGGTTTCAGAAAAGAATAACATCTGCAGAGGACACCATGTGTTTGCTCAGGCAAATATGTTGGCGTTATCAATGGTTGATGCCGATATCGCTCTTACAGGGAGTGCAAGGATAAGATATAAAAGACCAGTCTATTTAAAAGAAAAATTAGTAGCGACAGCATTTGTGGCAAAAAGAAGAGCCAATAAGCTTCTTATTAAAGTAACGACTAAATCAGGAGCTGAAGAAGTTTTTGTAGGCAAATTTATTATCGTTACCCGCTAGGAGGAAACCATGAGAATCGCATTAGATGCAATGGGCGGAGATCATGCACCAAAAGAAATTGTAGAAGGCGCATTAATGGCCCTTGATCTTTACCCGGACACAGAAAAGATATTTCTAGTTGGCAAAGAAGAAGAGATACAAAAACATTTAGGTAAAGAGCATAAAAAAATAGAGATCATACATGCTTCAGAAGTGATTGAAATGGATGACCATCCGGCCCTTGCTTATCGCAGGAAAAAAGATGCATCGATAACAGTAGCTGCGAAAATGGTTAAAGAAGGAAAAGCCGATGCCCTTGTATCAGCCGGTAATACAGGCGGACAAATGACAGCGTCTTTATTTGTTTTTGGAAGAATTAAGGGCATTTCAAGACCTGCGATAGCCACTGTGTTACCTTCCTTAGAGGGGCATATGCTTTTGGTAGATGCCGGGGCTAATGCAGATGCAGGTGTTGAAAACCTGGAGCAATTTGCTTTGATGGGATCTATTTATGCAAAAAATATATTAAAAAAAGAGACACCCAGAGTGGCACTAATTAACATTGGCAGCGAAAAAACAAAGGGAAATGAATTAACAATAAAAGCTTATGAAGCCTTAGAGAAAATGGAGACGATTCATTTTATCGGCAACATTGAAGGAAGAGAAATTCCTGAAGGCCATGCTGATGTTATGGTGGCTGATGGATTTGTAGGCAATGTTGTCTTAAAACTGATGGAGGGGATGGGAAAGTCCTTAAGCACGATGCTTAAACGTGAAATATCCGGATCCTTAAAGGCTAAAATTGGGGCATTGTTGATGAAAGACGCCCTGTTAGGTTTTAAAAAGCGACTTGATTATGCCGAAATTGGCGGAGCCCCATTACTGGGCGTTGATGGAATCAGCATAATCTGTCATGGTAGTTCAGACAGAGTGGCCATTCATAATGCCATCAGAGTGGCGATTGAATGTAAGAAACAAAACTATATTGGTGAAATCAAAGAGATAATTAGCAGGAATTAATTTATGGAAAAGGTGAATAAATGAAGGCTGTAGGGATAGTAGGTACGGGTTCGTACTTACCTGAAAATATTGTAACAAATAACCATTTTGCAGAATATCTTGATACAACGGATGAATGGATTGTGGAAAGAACAGGCATTAAAGAAAGAAGAAAAGCAGCTCCGGGACAGGCAACCTCTGATTTAGGGGCTATTGCAGCACAAAAGGCGATCGAAGATGCCGGGTTAAAACCTGAGGATATTGATATGATCATAACGGCTACGGTAACGCCGGATATGTTATTTCCTTCAACGGCCTGTCTGATTCAGAATAAGATCGGAGCGGTAAATGCTGGTGCTTTTGATATCAGTGCAGCCTGCTCAGGCTTTGTCTACGGACTTAGCATAGCTAACGGTTACGTGGCCACCGGAATGTATAAGAACGTATTGGTTATCGGAGCAGAGGTATTAAGTGCCGTACTTGATCCTTATGACAGAAGAACTGTGGTATTATTCGGAGATGGAGCCGGCGCAGCCGTTGTTTCCGAAGTCGATGAGGGAAGCGGCTTTCTTGCTTTTGATCTTGGTGCTGACGGATCCGGCGGAGACGTGCTAAAAGTGAATGCCGGCGGTTCAAGAATGCCGGCAACAGAAGATACTTTTAAACAAGGTGAGCACTATGCCAAGATGGAAGGAAAAGAAGTATTTAAATTTGCGGTCAGAATTCTTGGACTAACCAGCAAAAAAGTATTAGCTAAAGCCAACATCAGTACAGAAGACGTGGACTTTTTAGTTCCGCATCAGGCAAATATCAGAATTGTTGATGCGGCACTCAGAACGTTTAAAATAGCAAAAGATAAAACGATTATTAACCTTGACATATATGGAAATACATCAGGAGCCTCCATTCCAATTGCCCTTGACGAAGGATTAAAATCAGGAAAAATAAAGGAACAGAGCATGATCGTTATGGTAGGATTCGGAGCAGGATTAACCTGGGCTTCAACGGTAATGAAGTACTCAGGTAAAAAGAAGGGAGAACAAATCAGTGCTTAAAACAGATATTTGTAAATTAATAAATATAAAGTATCCTGTTATTCAGGGTGGGATGGCTTGGGCTGCTACTGCAGAATTGGCTGCAGCCGTCAGTAATGCCGGAGGACTCGGTATTATCGGAGCCGGTAATGCACCGGCGGATGTTGTCATCAGCGAGATTAGAAAGGCAAAAGAATTAACTGATAAACCCTTCGGAGTAAATGTATATTTTATGTCACCGTTTGTAGACGAAGTTATAGAAGCCATATTAGAAGAAGGTGTGGCGGTAGTCACCACCGGTGCCGGTAATCCGAGCAAATATGTGCAGGCATTTAAAGATAAAGGCATAAAAGTATTTCCTTTAACATCATCAGTAGCGCTAGCCAGGAGACTTGAGAAAACAGGCGTTGATGGCTTTATTGCCGAAGGTATGGAATGTGGTGGTCATGTGGGAGAATTAACTACGATGGCTCTGGTTCCTCAGATTGTCGATGCTGTTAATGTGCCTGTTATCGCTGCCGGAGGTATTTTTGACGGTCGCGGAATGGCTGCTGCATTGTGTCTTGGTGCGCAGGGGGTGCAAATGGGCACGAGATTTTTAGCCAGTAAAGAATGTGTTGCGCATGATAACTACAAGCAGGCACTGATAAAATGTAAAGACAGAGATACCGTTCTTACAGGATACAGCGGTCATTATGTCAGAGTAGTAAAGAATAAGCTTTCTAAAGAGTTTGACCAGAGAATCAAAGACGGCGCAGGCATGGAAGAGCTGGCTGAGTTAGGTTCCGGGAAACTGAGAATGGCTGTTGTCGATGGAGACTGCCAGCAAGGCTCAGTCATGGCCGGACAAGTAGCAGCTATGATTAAAGATATTGAAAGCTGCGAAGAGATTGTGCAGGATGTGGTGTTGGGTGCTGAAAAAATACTTAGCAGTTTCTGCAGGAAAGAGGGAGAATAATTATTATGGGTAAGATTGCATTTATTTTCCCCGGACAAGGTTCGCAATATCCGGGTATGGGTAAGGAAATAGCTGAATCATTTTCAGAATCAATGGATATTTTTAAACAGGCAGATCAAAGATTAGGCTATTCTCTTTCTGAGTTATGCTTTGAAGGACCCGAGGATAAGCTTAAGATCACATATTTTACACAACCGGCTCTTTTAACGACAAGCATCGCCATTTTAGAAGCCTTTAAAAAAAGTGGCATTATACCGGATTATGTAGCCGGACACAGTCTGGGTGAATACTCAGCCTTGGTGGCTGCTGAGGCGATATCCTTTTCCGATGCCGTTTGGCTGGTGGAAAAAAGAGGACAATTTATGGCTGAAGCTGTTCCGCCCGGTGAAGGTACGATGGCCGCTATTTTAGGTTTGCCTGAAGAACAGATCGATGCTTTTTGTGCAGAAGCCAGTAAAACTGGTCTTGTTGAACCGGCCAACTATAACTGCCCGGGACAGCTCGTGATTGCAGGAAAGACAGAAGGAATTAAAAAAGCAATAGAGATCGCTAAGGACTTTGGAGCTAAAAGAGCGATTGAGCTTCCGGTAAGTGGACCCTTTCACTCATCGCTATTAGAACCGGCCAGTCATAAGCTATTACAAGCGATGGATGACGTTACCTTCTTTGATCCGAAAGTTAAAGTTGTAGCCAATGTTTCAGCACAAGAAGTGACCGATAAAGAAGAAATAAAGGAAGCGTTATTTACCCAGGTCAACAATTCCGTCAAGTGGGAACAGTCCATTCGATACATGATTGATAATGGTGTGGATACCTTTATCGAAATCGGCTCCGGAAAAGTTCTTTCGGGACTGGTTAAAAAAATTGATAAAAATGTAAGGGTAGCAAACATTGAAGATACAGCAGGTTTAGAAAAAACAATATCGGAAATGAAATGAGGTGCTGATTTGACTTTAAAAGAAAAAAACGTATTGGTTACAGGTGGATCCAGAGGAATTGGTGCAGCAATTGCCTTTGAATTTGCCAAAAAAGGAGCCAATATCGCTTTAAATTATGCCGGCAGTCAGCAGGCAGCGGAAGACACAAAAAAAGCGATCGAAGAAGAAGGTGTTACTTGCCGGATTTATCAGGCAGACGTCTCGGAGCTTACTCAGGTAGAAGAAATGGTTAAAGCGATAGAGTCTGAGATGGGTCAAATTGATATTCTAGTTAACAATGCCGGTATTACCCGGGACAGTCTTTTTATGCGAATGAAGGAATCAGACTGGGATGATGTAATCGCCACTAATCTTAAAGGTGTATATAATTGCTCAAAATCGATTATCAGAGCGATGATCAAACAAAAAAGCGGTAAAATTATTAACATTACTTCTGTTGTCGGCTTATCCGGAAATATCGGACAGGCAAATTATTCAGCCAGTAAAGCCGGGGTGATCGGTTTGACCAAATCACTGGCTCTTGAACTTGCTTCCCGAAATATCCAGGTTAATGCGGTAGCTCCGGGCTATATCGAAACATCCATGACCGATAGCATTCCGGATAGTCTTAAAGAAGAAATGATTAAAAAGATTCCAGCCGGCAAAATTGGCAGGCCGGAAGATATCGCAAACGCTGTGGTATTCCTTGCTTCAGATGAAGCAAATTATATAACAGGGCAAGTCTTATCCGTTAATGGTGGTATGTACTTATAATTTGAGAGGAGGTGACATAATGGATGTTTTAGAAAAAGTAAAAGATATCGTTTCTGAGCAGTTAAATGTTGACAAAGAAATCATCAAGCCAGAAACAACGTTTGAAGATCTTGAGGCTGATTCATTAGACGTAGTAGAATTGATTATGAAATTAGAAGAGGAATTTGATATTGAAATTCCTGATGAGGATGCTGAAAAAATAAGAGTTGTAGGATCTGCTGTGGAATACATCAAGGAGAAACTTGCTTAATAACAGAGTAAAAGTCCTGCAGATCTTGCAGGACTTTTTTTAAAAATTAGGGGGACAAATGAAAACTTTACCTGAATTAGTAATTGGCAAATTACAACCTAAATATCCGATTATCCAGGGGGGAATGGCCGTAAGGCTTTCAACCGCGGATCTTGCTGCAGCTGTTGCAAATGCCGGAGGAATCGGACTGATTGCCGCTACAGGAATGGATGAGCAAGAGCTTAGAGAAGAAATCAGAAAAGCAAGATCGCTAACAGATGGAATCATTGGGATTAATATTATGTTTGCATACTCTCATTTCGAACTGATAGTAAAAGTCGCTATTGATGAAGGCATTGATCTGATTGTTCAGGGTGCAGGATTTTCGAGAGACATTTTTAAATGGTGCAAAGAATCCAACACAGAATTTGTGCCGATCGTTGCATCGGCTAAGCTTGCAAAAACTTCCGAAAAACTTGGAGCGGCGGCTGTTGTGGTAGAAGGCAAAGAAGCTGGAGGGCATTTAGGTACCGACCGGGAAATGTATGAACTTTTAGAGGAAATTGCGGATGCTGTAACCATTCCTGTTATTGCTGCCGGTGGCATTATGACGGCTTCTGATATGCAGAAGGCTTTTGAAAAGGGAGCTAAAGGCGTGCAGCTAGGTACTATTTTTGCAGCAACAAAAGAAGCGGCAGGTGCAGATGCTCTTAAAGAGGTCTACATCAAAGCAACTAAAGAGGATATTGTTCTGATTGACAGTCCAGTAGGATTAAAAGGGCAGGCAATCCGTAATGAATTTACTGAAAAAATTGCCCGGGGTGAAGCCACTCCGACGGCTTGTGATAAATGTCTGAAAAAATGCAGCATGAATTTTTGCATTTTACAGGCGCTTAATAACGCTCAGCAGGGAAATCTTAAAGAAGGCTTGATTTTCTCCGGAGAAAACATTGAATACATTACAGAAATCCTTCCGGCCAAAGAAGTGGTTAACAGATTAGTTTCAGATTTTGAAAAAATTAATAATTAAAAAAGAGAAGGTAAGGTGACATATGAAAGAAAGAAGAGTTGTGGTAACCGGTATAGGGGTGGTTAGTCCTGTAGGAACCGGGAGAGAAAATTTTTGGAATAATTTACTTGACGGAAAGTCGGGTATCGGTCCGATTACTAAATTTAATACCGATGATTATCCGACAAAAATCGCGGGAGAAGTCAAAGATTTTGATCCGGGTCTGTATATGGACAAAAAAGAAGCCAAAAGAATGGATTTGTTCACACAGTTTGCGGTTGCAGCGACTAGCATGGCTTTTGATGATGCCGGTCTTAACAAAGACGCGATTGATCCTTACCGTTCAGGGGCTGTGATTGGCTCCGGAATCGGAGGAATAGATACGATTGAAAAGCAGCATGTTACGCTTTTGGAAAAAGGAGTAAAGAGAGTCAGTCCTTTTATGGTCCCGATGATGATCATCAATATGGCTCCCGCTCAGGTGGCCATTAACTTTAACCTGAAAGGACCTAATTTTGCCACAGTAACAGCCTGTGCTGCAGCAACGAACGCTCTTGGAGAGGCTTTTAGAACCATCAAGGCCGGAGCGGCTGATCTGATGGTAGCGGGTGGGGCGGAAGCCAGTATCACTCCGTTTTCAGTTGCCGGTTTTTGTTCGATGCGCGCTCTTTCCACAAGAAATGATGATCCGCAGGGAGCCAGCAGACCTTTTTCTGCTGACAGAGATGGTTTTGTTATGGCAGAAGGCTCTGCGGTGTTAATTTTAGAATCCCTTGAGCACGCTCAGGCAAGGGGAGCGAACATTTATGCAGAATTTGTCGGATACGGAACAACCTGTGACGCACACCATATTACCGCTCCTGCAGAAAAAGGAGAAGGTGGCGCAAGAGCGATGCAGGCAGCCTTAGATGAAGCCGGATTAAAGCCGGAAGAAGTCGATTACATTAATGCTCACGGGACATCCACAGAACTTAATGATAAATTTGAAACTATGGCGATAAAAACTATTTTTGGTGAAAAACCGGATTTGTTAGTTAGTTCCACTAAATCAATGACCGGTCATTTACTCGGAGCCGCCGGTGCGATAGAGGCAGCTGCGATAGCCTTAGCAATAAAAGAGGGCATGGTTCCTCCGACAATAAATCTTGAGACACCCGGTGATGGGTTGGATCTGGATTATGTGCCAAATCAAAAAAGACAGGCTCAGGTAAAAGCTGCTATTTCTAATTCTCTTGGGTTTGGCGGGCATAATGCTACGATTGCTTTTAGGGAATTTATCAAGTAATATTAATGGCGGAGGTGATGAGGTATGGTGAAAATAGCCATAGTCACAGACAGTACATCAGATTTACCGATATCGGTAATTGAGAAAAACAAAATTCGGATGGTTCCTTTAAAAGTTAATTTTCAGGATCAAAGCTATACAGAAGGTCTCGATATAACCAATAAAGAATTTTATGAAAAATTAGAAGCTTCAGATGCGCTACCAACAACATCCCAGCCATCACCGGCTGATTTTGCTGCAAAATATCAAGAACTAATTGATGATGGCTATGATTCGATCATCTCTGTCCATATTTCTGATAAATTAAGTGGTACCAGACAATCCGCGCTTTTGGCAGGCGATATGGTGAAAGATAAACTAGCCAATTTTGTTGCAATTGACTCTAAACATGTCTCAGCCTCAACCGGACTTATTGTCCAACAGGCTGCTGAGATGGTGTTATCCGGGCTGTCTTTTGACGAAGTTGTTGAAAGTATTAATATGACGATCGACAATACAGACCTGTTTGTAGTGGTCGATACGCTGAAATATCTTGAAAAAGGCGGACGAATAGGAAAAGGCAAAGCTATGGTGGGTTCACTGCTTAACATTAAGCCGGTTTTGACCATGAATGATGGCAGTATCACTGATAAAGATAAAGCAAGGACGAGAAAAAAAGGCATGCAAATGATGCTTGATTTTGCTAAAGAGCGCCAGAAAAATAAGCCTGATATCCGGATCGCCATTTGTCACAGCCAGGTCATCGATGAGGCAGTAAAACTTGAGAGCCTTGTAAAGGAACAACTTGGCGTTGAGCCGGAATATATCTCTGAGGTGGGTTCAGTGGTTGGTACTCATATAGGACCCGGTGCATTGTTTCTTGCTTACTACTAAAACAAAGAACCGAAGACAACAAAATAAACAAGAAAAAATAATGGTTGGTGGATTAGATACACCTTTAGGGAATGACGACCTAAAAGGCTTATCAATCCGCCAATTTTATGTTTAAACGTTACTCTTTGGCGGTGCATCTCTTTTTGTCTTCCGATAATTATACCCACAAGAAAAAAAGAAGCATG
>SKKY01000155.1 GCA_007123515.1 Clostridia bacterium | reverse complement strand
GTGATTCACTCAAAAAAACTTATAGGAGGTGCAAGCAATTCATCTCCCACCTTCGCTCTCACTACGTGAGAATGGAAGGCTAAGAGGTGGGAGTCTTCTTGCCAAGGCTGAAATAAAATGAAAAGACGCTTTTCTAGCCTTTGACTCTCTCCTTATCTATTGAATCAGACAATCCAAAACCTGACCCCATTTCAACTTGAGGTTGTTTCTTTTGGTTAAACATAAAAATAATAGTTACAGCAAAAATAGCTAAGAAAAATATTCCAATCCAAAAACTACTTAGCTGAATAATCTGATAAGCAATAAAAACTTCTAATGCTATAGATGGAAGCTTTCCTATGGCTGTTGCAGCCATAAAGTGATACATGTTTATATTGCTTACAGCCCCTGCTAATGTCACAAGCCCAGAGGGAATATATGGAATGAGTCTGGCTTGAAAAACTAAAATTGTAGTCCCTATCCCTTCTGCGTTGGTAATGTTATTAAGAAGAATATATTTCGCTCCTAGTTTTTCAGTTTGGTTTTTAAATCCCCAACGGTACAATTTAAAAGCTATCGCCGAGCCAATTACGTCTCCAAGCCAAGAGATAATCAATCCATTTGTAATGCCAAAAAACAAAACATTTGCACTTGTAATAAAGATCGATGGCAATACGCCAGAAAGTGCTACTAAGATGCTGACTAATAAACTGATCAATATTGCTATCTCATTCCATTCATGTAAGATGGCTACTAGCCAGTCTTCTATTACCATTTCATCACTCTCTTATAATTTATTACTAACACTATGATTATCTTTATTGTATCATTAGGTTGATCCATAAAAAAGTTTTTCTAAGTGTATCTAGCATGATATAATCATTTATATACCTAGCCTTATCATGTAGATACATTTGATGGAGGGATGATTTTGAATCGCAAATTAAGTTTTTTTACTATCATACTAGTCATATGACTATCGATTGGTTGCCAGAAATCCGTTAACAATGACGATTCTTCTTTTTCGGATAGCGATAAACAAGCCATTGAAAAGTATCTAAATGAAGAAATAATGCATTCTACTTTTGATGGTAACGTATATAGTGTATTTGAGATTTTGCATGCAGACAAAAAGGCAGGAGAAATATATGTCTGGGCATTGATTCAGGAATATTACAAAACAGAAACGGACTTAGAAAATGGTACAGGAATGTCAGTACCAATGGTTTTACATGTCGAGAAAAATGGAGAAGATCTTCAAATTTTAGGTCATACGTTGCCTCGTGATGGGAGCTATTACTCAGGAGATATTAAAGTATTGTTTCCTAAAAGCATCCAAAGTAAAATTATTAGCTACTCTTCAAAATATATAGAAGAACTAATGGACGAATTAGAATATGTGGTATATGAAAAAGAGCGGCTATCTACTAAAAATTAGTAAAAAGCCACTCTTTTTTTCTTAAATGATCATATTGAATAAAAAAAGATTAAATTAAAAAAGAAATCATAAGAGTGGCTAGTCCCAGGAAAAAGAAGAATCCAAGTACATCCGTGACTGTCGTGACAAAGACTGCTGAAGCTAAAGCAGGATCTATATTTGCTTTTTTCAGGATCACTGGCACGTAGTATCCGGAGATTGTAGCCACTACTAAATTTAAAAACATGGCTAAGCCAATTACAAAACCAAAAGCAAAGCTTCCAACCCAAAAATAACCAAGTACTCCAACAATAATACCTAGCGCGAGGCCATTTAGTAACCCTATAAGAGTTTCTTTTCTAAGTATATCTTTTTGATTCTCATAACTTAATTCACCGATAGCAATTCCACGAATGATCAAAGTTAGCGTTTGTGTTCCGGCATTGCCACCCATTCCAGCGACAATAGGCATAAATATAGCTAGTGCCACTATTTGTGAAATGGTATCTTCGAAAAGACTGACGGTTGCTGCGGCTAATATGGCTGTGACTAAATTAACCAATAACCAGGGCAAACGAGATTTAATCGCATCACTAACAGAACCGGACAGTTTTTCTGTTTCATCAAGTCCGGCTAGCCTGAACATATCTTCTGTATATTCCTCTTTCATGACTTCCATAACATCATCTAATGTTACGATACCAAGAATGGTACCTCTGTGGTCTACAACAGGCACCGCCATAAAACCATATTTATCAAAGACTTTTGCCACTTCTTCTTGATCCATATCTACAGGTACACAAATAATCTTTTCTATCATAATATCTTTTATCATTGTCATTGGATCGGAACTAATAATCTCTCTCAAAGGTACAACGCCTTTTAGAAATCCTTTGTCATCAACAACATAAATGTAATAGGGAGTTTCTGATCCTGGTGTCATTTGTCTCAGATAGTCAATGGTCTCATTAACTGTATAGGTTTCCTTGATGGCAAGAAACTCCGTTGCCATGATTCCACCTGCTGTTTCAGGACCGTAGGTTAGCAGTTCTTTTACTTCCTGAGCATCCTCGACATTCATGTTGGTGATAATCGCATTTTTATCGTCTTCACCAAGCTGACCAAGCATATCTACAAGTTCATCTGAAGACATCTCAGAAACAATCATTCCTTTTCGCTTATCAGTAAAAAGGGAGATGATGCTGATTTTTTCATCATCAGAAGCACAGTCCAAAAGAAGACCTATATACTCATCAGGAAGTTTTTATAAAATTTGAATCGGATCTCCATCATATTCTGCAAACGCTTCTAAAAAATCAGCTGGATGTATCTCATCGATTTGATCATATATCATTTCAATAGAGCTGGTAAGAATAAAATCAATAATTTTATTGGAATAAGCCATGTTTAACCTTCTTTTGCTACATATTTTTACTAGTCTATTTTTTTTATTATAAACTAATGACTACTTTTTGAGCAAATGCAAACCACCTATTGATAAAAACTATATATCGATAGGTGGTTTGCATTTAGTATAAAGTCCGCTTCTATTTTTTATCTAACATAGATCATCTTTACAAATTAAAGGAAGTTCCTCTTCAATGGTAAAGTAGACTAAAAATAAATCTTCGGATGAATCACTTTTATATTTTCTCCTGCGCATACTATATAACTGCTCACTGTTTTTTTCTTCCCGGATCTTTGATAAAAACAACCGTTTACCCACATATCCCTGAGAATTTTCTATGAACAAGTAGCATGCTTTCGGGTTCTTTGAGACATTGTGATGGGATAAGCGATCTCTCATAATAAAAGCTATTGTTTTTTCATCGATAACATGTGGCGTTGCGTAAATAGCAGCATCTACCTCACCTTTATCATCTGCAGTAGATAGAATGCCTACGCCCTTAACCTCTTCAAAATAATCTTTTAATGACATATAATAACCTCCATATATAATTCTTACATTTTTTCTTTCAATACATATAAATTACCCAAAATACTTGCTTTATATCTACAAAACATAGATATCTACAAAAAAAATTCACAGCCGGTCTATTATAAAATCCGACAATCCAAAGCCTGACCCTGTTTTTTTTGTTTTTTTTACATAAAAAACCCCTATTGATACATTGAATGTATCGATAGGGGTTACTATTTTTGGTGCGGTGGGCGGGACTTGAACCCGCACGTCTGTTAGACACACGGCCCTCAACCGTGCCTGTCTGCCAATTCCAGCACCACCGCTTTTAGAATACGCTTTATGGTATCACTGTTTGCCGGGATTCGTCAATAGCTGTGGGAAAGACTACTTTTTTCGTCTTTTCTTTTCTTTTATGTCCCGGTGTGATTTTTTTTCTTTGTCTTTATCTCGGCTTTTTACAATAACCATAACCGCACCAATGGACAGACTGATAAAAAAGGCGTTGATAAATGCAAATCTATAATCAGGTTGTATATTTCGGATAATGTCGCCTCCGACACTTCCAGCAAAAACTGCTATAAATAAGGCTATTGTAATATTAATGACGCGTCTTTCAATACCTTTTAGAAATGGAATTTCAAATTTCATACTTCACCAGCCTTTCTGTATAAGTTATTCCGGGAATCCGGCCTCTTTTAGCCACGGCTTTCCCGTCTATTTCTTTAATGTCCATGGTCATATCTATGGCTTGTGCACCTGAGACATAACTGCCCACGCCAAAGGAATCTGCTCCGGCTGCTTTTAATTCAACGATTCTGTCCGGTGTCAAACCTCCAGAGACAAAAATCTGTACATGGTCAAAGCCTTCCATATCCAGCCTGGCACGAATTTCACTCACAAGACCGGGAGTCACGCCTCCTCGCTCGCTTGGCGTATCGAGCCTGATTCCCTCCAAACGGTTCCGCATGGCTCTGGCAACTCTTAAGGTTTCTTCGGCCTCATCTTTAAAGGTATCGACTAAGATCAGTCGCATATCTTCCTCAGGCATGATCTGATCATAGGTTTCTGCTACCTGCAAGGTATCGCCGACTAATAGCATCACTGCATGTGGTACCGTGCCCCGAGGCTCAAGACCGGCAAGTTTTGCCCCTAGAATACAGCTTGAGCCATCCATTCCTCCGATAATAGCTGATCGTTCCATAACGGGTGCCACTGATGGATGAACATGCCTGGCTCCAAAGATGATTACCGGTTTATCTCCGGCGGCTTCTTTTACGGCTCTGGCCGCACTGGCCCAGCCTGAAGAACTGGCAAGGATTCCTAAAATAGCCGTTTCATAGACTCCGAACTGAGAATATTTTCCTTTGATTCTCATAACCACTTCTCTATTCTGGAAAAACATACCTTCTTTTAATGCCCAGATTTCAAGATCAAGACCTTTGACTACGTTAAGGACCTCCGGCAAACCACAAAAGAATCCGTAATCTCTGGCAAATATTTCAACGGTTACCTCTGTATCTTCTTTCCCTGAGGCTTTTAAAATATCACGGGTTTTTACAAAATAGATATCACTGGTCATGCCCGTTGCTATCTCATCATGCTCTGCTGAAAAAAATAAACGATTTTCGTTAGGCTGATAGGCTCTTACTTCCTGCGTATTAACTATTTTTTTATCCATAATTCCTCCTACCTGGAAATTCTTTCTAATTCCATTTCTAAATTTTTTTCAGCTTCATTAACCCCACTACCTGAAAATGTTCCCATCTGGGTGATAACCTTTGATGCTGTTTGGATCAGCTGCATCGCAATTGATGCTCCGGTGGCTTCCCCTAATCGCATTTTCAAATCAAAAAGAGGTTCTAAACCAAGGACTTCCAGCATGTAGCGATGCTGTATTTCTGCGGATCTATGTGAAGTAAACATAAATTTTTCTGAACCGGGTGCAATAAATTTTGCGCACAAAGCCGCAGCCGTTGCAATAAACCCATCAACTACTACAGGCTTTCTGTATTTTGCACACGCTAAGTATACCCCAACTATCCCTGCAATTTCAAACCCTCCGACTTTGGCTAGTACTTCCAAAGGTTTGTTTTTATTCGGTTTGTTAACCAACAGAGCATCTTCGACAATTTTTGCTTTTCTTGCCCATGTTTCATCGTTAATCATCGAGCCTCGTCCTGTGGAATCTTCAGGGCTCATATCAGCAAAAACAGCAAGAATCGCACTGCTTGAGGTTGTGTTTCCGATACCCATTTCTCCGGGTGCAAGAATATCGGCTCCTCTAATAATAACACCTTCCGTTACTTCAAAACCAGCTAAAATTGCTTTTTTTGCTTCTTCCAGCGACATTGCCGGTCCTTTTGTAAAATCATCGGTTCCATATCGTATCTTTTTATTAATTAAAAGCGGATTATTGATATCGGCATCTATACCCATATCGACAACGGTCACTGCGGCTCCGTTGGCTTTTGCCACTATATTGGCACCTGCATCTCCACGAAGATAGGCCATCGTCATTTGTTTTGTAACTTCTCTGGGGTAAGCGCTAATCGCATATTTGGAAAAGCCATGATCTGCTGAAAAAAGAATCACTTCTTTCTGATTGATGTCATACATCGGGTCACCGGTCATTTCAGCCAGCCGGATAGATATTTCCTCCAGTCTCCCAAGGCTTCCTTTAGGCTTAATTAAATCATGCTGATACACATCGGCTTTTTTTCCTGCCTCAAAATCCATTTCTTTCTCTGCGATTTCTTTAATAATTTTTTCTAACATGTTGTCTCCTCCTTTTTTTTAAAAAAGAAAAAGACCCGTGAGTAAACTCACGGACCTTACCATAGTCCTGTGAAAACATTCAGGCAGGTCTTCTGACTTAGCTTCAACGCATTAATTAACCTTCCCGTTGATTTAAAAATGATCAACAGTGGTATAATCTAACTAATGCTCCACATTACAGCGACGGGATCGTTCCGGGTTTACACCGGATTTCCTATTCTCCAACTAATGGCACCTGAAAATTTTAGGTCTTTTCGATTTTATAAAATCATAGCAAACTTTATTTTTTTTTGCAAGGAGTTGATACCATGTCCCTTTATTTATTAATTGACTGCGGAGGAACAAAGACGGCTTTTCACACGTATGTAAGTACCAATGATCCAGATTTACTTGCCCTGCATCAAACAACGTACCTTAACAAGGATTTTGATTCCTTTTATGAACTTTTGCAGCACTTTATTGATCATATACCATCTGTGAACACAAACTATAGTGCAATTTTGATCGCGGCTGCAGGCAGTATCAATAATGACTCTGTCAAGCTGACGAACCTAGACTGGACAATCAGTCAAAAGGAGATCAAAAAACGATTCCCTAGGTATTCCATAAAAACAAACATCTACTTAATAAATGACCTTGAGGCTACTGCCTACTATCCTCTTTATTCGGGATCTGCCGACAATATTATAAGGATTGGTGGCACCTCTGAATATATAACCGATGGCAGCTACACGGTTCTTTCTGTAGGAACAGGCTTTGGCACTGCTTTTGCTGCCTATGAGTCTGAAAACAGAAAGTATGTCATCTGTTCCGGTGAAGGCGGGCATAGCACTTTTGCACCATCAACAAAAGATCAACAACGTCTTTTTGACTATTACCAGAGGCAGGATCCGGATAAAGAAATTAGTGTGGAATTCTTCCTTTCCGGAGAGGGGTTAAGCAGAATCTATACCTATCTGTCTGATGGGAATACAAAGGCACCCGAAGATATTTCAAAAGGAGCGAGTAAAAAGTGCCCCATATGTCTGCAGAGCATCGATTTATTCTTTGAGATTCTCTCTTGTTCGGCAAGAAATGTAGCTCTCTTCCCGGTTCCTAAAAAAGGATTGTATCTGACTGGTGGTGTGATCACTCACTTACTTCCCTTTTTAGATCACAAAACTTTTATCCGTCATTTTACCCGAAGTGAAAAAATGAGTGTCTTATTAAAAAAAATACCCGTGTATATCATCGACGGCCATCAGGCTCCGATACACGGGCTGTTGTATTATTTAAAAAATCAAATGCGTTTTCACTAACGGTTATCCCCTCTTATATCTTACTTCTCTGAAGTTGCAGACTTTCTCTTTCTCTTCTCCTTCAAATACTGCCGTAACGTTGTAATATGGGGTATCTTTCAAGTATTCAAGAATCGAGAAAATTTTATTTTCATCAATGCGTAATATCTCCGCCAACTCTTTTACTGAAAACCCTTTTTCTTTCTCATCATCCATAAATTCAATAATCTTATTCTTATAAACCAAGATTTTTTCAGCTGCCACTTTACCTTTTTCAACAGCAGGCTGATGATAGGCGTTTACACCGGCAAAACTGGCATAGAAACTGACAAATCTTTCGTACACTCCTATTAAAAAGCCCAACGTATATTCATCGGCTTTAGGAATGCTGATGGTTACGCTGTTTCTTTGCTTTTCATACAATGCTTTGGCTGTGCCTAAATAAAAAGCCTGGAGGTAGTCGGAACTTAAATTTCCGTTTGGCAATACTACATCCGGATTTCTTCCGGATCGCACGGTTATAAAATGAACCGTAAAATTATTCGGACCGTCAAAGAGCTGCTGCAGATAGGAGTGTTGATCGGTCGATCCTTTATTCCCATATACGGCAACACCCTCGTGAATCATCCCCTCTTCTGTTTCCGTTTCTTTGCCTATTGACTCCATCACCAGCTGCTGCAGATATTTGGCAAAAAGACTCAGTCGATCTTTATAGGGTAGTACCACAAGCTGCCTCTTATCAAGCTTATCTTTGTTGACAAAAGCTTCTAGTGCCATAAATAAGATTGGATTGTTTAGAATCCTTCTTCGTCCTGCTTTGTCGGCTGCCTTTAAGCCATTTAAAAACTGCTGTCCATCTTTCCCTAGTAAGGTAAGCGGCAATAGTCCTACGGCGGATGCCACGGAGGTTCTCCCTCCAACCCAGTCCCAGATCGGAAAAATCCTGAGCCAACCCTCTGCACTGGCCTCTTTATAAAGCTTACTGCCTTCAATGGTAATAGCAATTGCATTTTTTGAAAAATCGAGCCCTTTCTTTTTAAAGAGTTGTTTCATTTCCTGCATCATGTTAGCTGTTTCTTTTGTGCCTCCGCTTTTTGAAGCCACTACAACCAGATACTTTGAAATGGCTTCTTTCAGTTCCTGTGAAAGATCATAGATGCTTTCCGGATCAGTATTATCGATAAAACGGATGTCCATTGTATTCTCATTTTTAAGCACCTCATTGATTAGTTGCGGGCCTAGCGCTGAACCACCAATACCAATGTAGATAAGCCCTTCGTATCGTTCTCCGGAAGGCGTGAGAATCTTTCCTTCCAATACGTCTTTGGAGAATGAGGAAACTTCTTTGATGCTGTCTTTTATATCGTCTTCGATAGAACTGTTAGGGGCCAGCTCGGGATCTCGTAACCAGTAATGGCCAACCATTCGGTCTTCATCAGGATTTACGATCTCTCCTGCTTCAAGATCAGCAAGATCTTTTAACGCTTTTTCCAAAAGAGGCTGGTATTCTTCCAGTTCGTTTATGGACAAATAGGCTCTTGAAAAATCGAAATATATATCATTGTCCAGTAATAATATCTTTTTACTCATTGTGAACCTCCTTTAGTCTCTCTGATAGCTAAGCGCTAATGATCCCAGCTTTTTCCCGGCAGTCTCTAATTCTGACCAGTCACCATCAAAGGTCCATACCCAGTTATGTTCCGTTGTACCCGGTGTATTCATCCTGGCCTGTTCATCCAAACAAAGTGCATCCTGCAAAGGAACGATCACCCAATTGGCACGACTGGCGTACAATTTTTTAAGCAAATCCCAGCAAACTTCTTTTTCTACACGCTTTCCTACTTCAAACTGATGGGTAATCCAGCCCGATAAGGTTTGGTTATCATGGGTCCCTGAATAGTACACCGTATCTTTTTTGTCTTTATAGGCATAAAGGTCATTTTTGGCAAATTGCATAATTTTCATACCGGGGATCTGATGTTTTTCCAATAAATAGTCAACCTCGTCAGTGATATGGCCAAGATTTTCAGCAATCAGAGTGATTCCTTTCACTTTTGTGATGACTCCTAACAGTGCATCCCCCGGAACGTTAATCCATTCACCGTCTCTTGCATCGGAAGCATCAGCCGGAACGCGATAGTAGGCTTGTAATCCACGAAAATGATCAATTCGCAGATAGTCAAAAAACTCTGCCTGGCGCTCTATTTTTTTTAGCCAGTAGGAAAAGTTATCCTTTTCTAAAGCATCCCAGTCATAGACCGGTGTCCCCCATAACTGACCATTTTCCTGGAAGGCATCAGGTGGCACGGCACTTTGATACAATGGCTGATCTTTTTTATCCAATAAAAAATAGTTACGGTTAGCTAATACGTCTGCGGAATCAGCACTAACATAGAACGGCAGATCCCCAAAGATTACAATTCCATGACTGTTTGCGTACTCTTTGATTTTTTTATACTGCCTGGCAAAGATATATTGTAAAAAAGCACGATAGCGTCCGTCAAAAGATCGACTCTGCACTGCTTCTTTGGCTTTTTCAGCGTGGTAGGCAAGATGGTTGTCTAACCACCAGGCATTTTGTTCCATAAACCGTAAAAGGGCTGCCTGGTTATCCTGACTGGCAATCCATGACTGATAGATCTTCACTAACGCCCTGTCTTTATGTTCCCTGTATCGGTCCGGCTGTTTATCCATAAGCTTGTCATAGTCTGCTTTGGAAAGGACCCCCTCTGTATCGAGTGCTTCTATATCAATCAGGTAATGATTTCCTGCAAAACTATCCGGAGAAGCATAGGGAGACATATACCGATCAACCGGATTTAGTGGCAGAATCTGCCAGATTGTCTGATGATTCTTTTTTAAAAAATCTACAAACTGATAAAGCTGTTTGCCTAATGTTCCATAGGCTTCCTTACCTTTAACTGATGTGATATGAGCTAGGACTCCGGATTTTCTACTAAGTATATCTCCTGTTTTTTTTTACAAAGCACTTTGATTTCTCCCGGTTCCAGATATCCTTTCATTACATGTCCCTTGACTGGGTATTTTTTTTCATCGACAAAATTAATAAAAGCATCCACGTAGTCTTCTAGCGGTACCTCGTAGGACTCTTTCCCCCGACTGTTATTGTAAAGACAAAGAACATAGGTGTTTTTGTTTTTTCTGGTGAAATAGTAAACATGTTTACCGCAGTATCCGGAAGTAAAATCACCATTTACAAAAACATCATTTTCTTTTCTCATTTTAATGGCTTTTTTATGAGTCTTTAATATTTCCTGATCTTCATTGCCCCAGGGATAGGTTCTGCGGTTATCCGGATCCTTTGCCCCTTCCAGACCGGCTTCATCACCATAGTAGATGACCGGAACGCCCGGAAAGGCCATCTGGAAAAAGACAGCGGATAATAAATGATTTTTACCGATGGTTGTCAGAATTCTTTCTACATCATGGGACCCCAAAACATTAAACGCTGCAAAGAATGAATCCTTTGGATAATTTTCATAAAGACTCATTATTTTGCGATGCAGCTGCCTGCTGTTAGTACTGCCTTTAATAAAGTTAATCAAGGCCTCCCGCAAAGGGTAATTGGTGGCTACATCAAGCTCTCCTCCGAGAAGATACTCTCTTGAGCGTCCATAGCTTACCTTGTTTGAAGCATCTTCCCAAACCTCTCCGACAATCACAGCCTCTTGATTTGTCTCTTTCACCGCTTCTCTAAGCTCTTTTAAAAACTGTTGCGGCAGCTCATCGACAACATCAAGCCTCCAGCCGGCGATTCCTGTCTCCAGCCAGGAACGCACCACGCTGTCCTTATCATTATAAATAAAGTCCCGATAGGTCGGGTCCAACTCATCGACATTTGGCAAATCTTTTACACCCCACCATGACTCATATTTTTCAGGATATTTTCCGAAAATATACCAGTCATAGTATTTTGAATCGTGGCTGTTATAAGCACCCACCGAATCATAGTACTCATACTTATTAAAATAGATACTGTCGGCACCGGTATGGCTAAAGACACCATCAAGAATTACATTGATACCCTCACCTTTTAAGGTCTTGATCATACTTTTAAAAAACTCATTACTACCCAGCATCGGATCGATTTTATGGTAATCTCCTGTGTCGTAACGATGGTTGCTTCTTGCCTCAAAGATTGGGTTAAAATAGATCGTACTAATTCCAAGTTCCTTAAGATAATCAAGTTTATCCATGACTCCTTCAAGATTTCCGCCAAAAAAGTCCCAGTAAATTATTTCTCCTTCTTCATTGCGGAAATAGTGCGGTTTATCGTCCCAGCGACAATGAATCAACCTGTTAGATCGCTTACACTCTAACGGATTGGCATTCTCATTTCTAAAAAAGCGATCCGGAAAAATATGGTAGACAATGCTTTCTTTATACCATTCCGGTACGGTAAACGGCTGATAGATCGTAACTTGATAGCTTAACGGCTTTTTCGGATAACTTTGTCCTTCTCCGCCTAAGCCATCCGGCTGATTCCCGTAAAAAATCCCGGCATCTTCCAGTAAAAAATTATACCAAAGCAATTGGCCTTTCGGACCGGTATCTACTTTTACAAAATAGACCGTATCCTTTTCTAGTTTTTCAGATTCGGACAGGTCAATGTTCATAGCCATTTCAACATTTCCGGTGCTTTCCATCCAGTAATGAAACATCACTCGCCCGGAATATTTTTTTGATACTTTTATTCTGATTATCAGTTCACTCTCGACCTCTGTAGCTCCCTGAGGGAAACGATAAAAGGGATCCTGTGAGTTATGATACATTCGCATCCTAATCAATCCTTTTTCCTAAAAGTTGTTTGTAAATGGTGATGTACTCTTCTGCCGAATTGTTCCAGGTAAACGCAGAGCAAATAGCATTCTTGTAAATCACTTTCCAAAGAGGCTGATCCTTATACATGTTAATTGCATAATTGGTCACTTTGAGAAACTCTTCGGCGCTGTAATTAATAAAACTAAAGCCGTTGCCTTCTCCGGTATACTCGTTAAAGGCTGTGACTGTATCTTTTAGCCCTCCTGTTTCTCGAACAACAGGCACGGTTCCATAGTTCATGGCAATCATCTGGCTTAATCCACAAGGTTCAAATTTCGAAGGCATTAAAAAAATATCTGATCCGGCATAGATCTTTCTGGCCAGGCTTTCTTTAAATCCAAGCATAACCCGGCAATTCCCAGGATACTTTTCAGCCATTGATAAAAAAATCTCTTCATACAGGCTTTCTCCATTGCCATGAATCACCAGTTGAATATTCTCAGAAAGAATGGTTTCTACTATTTCAACAAGTAAATCCAGTCCTTTTTGATCTGTAAATCTTGTGATAACCGAAAGCATAGGAGTGGTCTTACTTATTTCAAGTCCCAGTACTTCCTGTAATTTTATTTTGTTCTCAAGTTTCTTCTGATATGAAGAACGATAGTTTACATATAAATGGGGATCGGTCCTTGGATGATATTCCTGATAATCAATCCCATTGATCACACCAGAAAGCTTATGCTCTGCTGATTTAAGAACACCGTCGAGTCCCTCTCCATATTCAGCTGTTCGTATTTCATGGCTGTAGGTCGGGCTGACGGTGGTAATGTGATCAGAGGTAAGGATGGCCCCTTTCATAAAACTTACATCTCCGAAAAATTCGAGCTTGTCATCACTGAAATAGCTCGGGGGGAGATCAAGCAGTTCATCAAAGACAACACGTCCAAAACGACCCTGGTATTTTAAATTATGGATCGTATAGACTGTCTTAATATCTAGCAGCCTGCCCTGTTGTCTGAAATAGTCGATATAGACATTCACCAGAGCCGTCTGCCAGTCATGAGTATGTACGATATCAATCCTTTCCTCCACGTTAAAAAGATATTCGACAACGGCCTTGCTGAAAAAAACAAAGCGTTCTCCGTCATCAAAATATCCATAAAGATTCTCTCGACCGAAGTAGTAATCATTTTCAATAAAGAGATAAGTCATGTCTTTTTGCTCAAGACTATAGACCGCCGCTCTCTGTTCTCTCCAGTTGACCGACACGTCCAGCTCAGTAACCAGGGTCAATTGATCAGAATAGCGGTCTCGTATGTCCTTATACAACGGAAGGATCAGGCTGATCTTACTATTTTTCTTTTTTAGATAAGCGGGTAACGCTCCCATAACATCAGCTAATCCACCACTTTTAACAAAAGGCACCGCTTCCGATGCCACCATTACAATCTTCAAAGAACCACTCCTAACTAATGATCAATTAATAACCATGGGATTTTCAGGGCTACTGATTAATGTTGTATTACTGCTGATTCTGCAATTAGGTTCTATAATGATATTTTTCAAATGAACATTCTCTTCAATGATGCTGTTATCACCGATTATGCAATTTTCTATCGTTGAATTATCCAGAATTTTAACATTCCTGAAAATCACTGAATTTTTTACTTGCCCATATATTTCATCACCACTGGTCAGCAAACTGTTTTCGACCACTGCTCTTGGCCCGTATGCGGTTGGAGGCAAGTCGCTGTTTTTTGTATAGATCAGGCGTCTGCTGACATTAAAAATCTGTTGCCAGATCTTTTGGTCTAAAAAAGCCATATTTGCTTCATAGTAACTCTTAGGAGAATCAATATAGTAGGCAAATTCAGTATATTCATATGCTTTTATTGTAATCTCTCTTTTTACTTTTCTAAGGAAAGCATTCATGCACAGAATACCGGAACGATTTGCTGCCCTAAGCATTTGTATAAGGACCTCTTTTTTTATAAAAAAGGTATCCATAAACAGATTTTCCACAACCGTTTCCTCAGTTACATAATAGATATCCTCAAAAACACCCTTGGCATTAAGAACGACCTGATTTACAAATCTTAGTTTTTGATCATTCTTTTTATATAAAAGAAGCATGTCACAATCTTCAAGGCATTCTTCGTTAAATATTTTCTTATAATCAATATTAGCAACGAAGTTACTGCCTGAAACAAGGATATACTCTTCTTTAATATTCGTTAAATAATCAATGTTTTTAAGAAGGTCTCTTAAATCATTGGGAGTGCCTAAACCCTGCAGAGTTAAATAATCTTCTTCAAGATACAAAAGTCCGTTAATATTTCTTTCCAGTCCATAATCCTTGCCGCTGCCGATATGTTCTGTAAGTTTTTGTGAGTAATTACCGAGCATAACGGCTACATTCCGAATTCCGGAATTCGCCATATTTGATAAAGGGAAATCAATCAACCTGTATTTTGAAGCAATCGCAGTATGAGGATCCCCTTTGTTTTCTATGTTCTTTATGTCAAGTTCATTCTTTTTAGAATTATTTAGGATAATACCAACCACTTTTTTCATATCATTCTCCTTTTAGCCAATATCCAGCAATTCTTTTAGATTTACAAAGCCCTTGCCGTCTGTCTTACTTGAGAAGAAGCGGTTTTCATCAATAATGGAAACTTCATTCTCTGATGAGTGTTTTCTTACATAGTCTGTCAATCGTTCTGCAATCGGATCTTCCTCATTGAGTACACTATCCTCTGTAAAAATCACTTTTTTTAATGTCACTTTACTTTCAATAACCGCATTAGGAAGCAATATGCAATCTTCTAAATGCACACCTTCGCCCACCGTTGCTCCGGAAAAAACAATCGAATTTTTTACAGAACCGAAAATTTTAGAACCATCTGCAACAATAGAGTTCTGAACTTTTCCTGATGGTCCTACATAATGAGGGGGTAAAAACTTATTATTCGAGTATACTTTATTTTCTTCTAAAAACAATGCAGAAGCATGTTTTCTATCTAAAAGGTCCATATTAGCCTCATAGTAACTCTCAATGGTCCCTACATCTTTCCAGTACCCATCAAAGGTATGAGCGTACAATTTTTTACCGGCTTTAAGCATCTTTGGAATTACATTTTTTCCGAAATCATGATCTGAGACCTTGTCCTGGCTGTCATCGATCAGGAAACTTCGCAGTACCTGGTAGGTAAAAACATAAATCCCCATGGATGCCAGGTTGCTGCTTGGATCTTTGGGCTTTTCTTCAAAACCTGTAACTTTTCCTGCAGCATCTGTCTTCATGACCCCAAATCTCGAAGCTTCTTCCCAGGGCACTTCAATTACAGCAATGGTTATATCAGCTCCCTGCTTTTTATGATCTTCTACCATTTCTGAATAATCCATATTATAAATATGTTTACCGGATAAAATCAATACATATTCAGGTTGATACTGTTCAAGATAATCGATGTTCTGATAAATGGCATCTGCGGTACCCTGATACCAGCTGCCACCATGTTCTGTCATATAGGGAGGTAATATATACATCCCCCCGTGATAGCCGTCAAGATCCCACGGGCTTCCATTAGCAAGGTATTTGTTTAGTACAAGCGGCTTATACTGCGTCAATACACCGACTGTGTCAATACCTGAGCGTTTGCAATTACTCAGAACAAAGTCAATAATTCTAAACTTCCCGCCAAACGGAACACCTGGCTTTGCGTTCCCTTTCGTTAAGACTCCCAACCGGCTTCCCTGGCCACCCGCAAGAATCATTGCCACACATTCTTTTTTCCACATAATCTCACCTCCTATACCTTCCATATTCCTTTAGCGTATTCATCTATCGTTCTGTCGCTGCTGAAATAGCCTGATTTAGCTATATTGTGAATCATCATCTTTGACCATCTTTGCTGGTTTTTATACCTTTCTGATATTAAGTTTTGGGCCTCTATATATGATGCAAAATCCTTAAGAACATAATATTCATCATTTTGTTTTAAGAGAGAATCATAAATGTCCTGAAATTCATTATTCCCCTGATCAAAACAGGAGTACAAAAACTGCTTCAGAACTCTCTGAAGGTTTTCATTCCGGTGGTATTCTTCCCAGGCATTGTATCCGCCGAACTTGCTGTAACGAAGCACTTCTTCTGGCGTTAAGCCAAAGGTAAAGAAGTTCTCTTCTCCGACAAGTTCCTTTATTTCAATGTTGGCACCATCTAACGTGCCAAGGGTAATTCCGCCATTCATCATAAATTTCATATTGCCCGTTCCGGATGCTTCTTTAGTGGCCGTTGATATCTGTTCACTGACGTCACAGGCCGGATAAATAATTTCGGCTTTTGATACGTTAAAGTTTTCAATAAAGACAACTTTAATCTTATCTTTGATTTTTTTATCATTATTAATATTGTATCCCAGACGGTTAATTACTCTGATAATTTTTTTAGCAAAATAATAACTGGGTGCGGCCTTCCCGCCAATAATAAAGGTTCTTGGTGATATATCAAGATTCGGATTATCTTTAAGACGAAGGTAGAGATCCATAATATGAAACGCATTTAACAATTGCCTTTTGTAGGCGTGAATCCTTTTGACATGAATATCAAAAATAGAATCCGGATCAACAACTATTCCTGTGGTATCTGCGATATAGGAAGCTAATTTCTCTTTGTTATGTCTTTTTGACTGAAGAATCTTTTTTCTGTATTCATCATCATCAATATTTTTTAACAGATCGACCAACAGCCTTGGTTGATGTCTCCACTGTTTTCCTACTTCATTATCAATAATCTGCGTCAGTGAAGGGTTACTCTTGATTAAAAAGCGTCTATGACTAACTCCGTTGGTTTTGTTGTTAAATTTATCCGGCATCAGTTCAAAAAAGTCTCTCATCAGATGGTTTTTGATTATTTCTGTGTGTAATTTAGCCACTCCGTTAACCGAGTAAGAACCTACAATCGCCATATTGGCCATCCTGATATGGCCTCCGTTAACAATCTTCATTCTTTCTATTTTCCCCGGATCATCTGAATAAATTTCTGAGATTTCATTGACAAATCGCCGATTGATCTCTTCGATGATCATAAAAATCCGTGGCAGTAATTTTTTCATCATCTCAGTAGGCCAGACTTCAAGTGCCTCCGGCAAAGTGGTGTGATTCGTATAAGACATTACCTCAGTAGTCATTGTCCAGGCTTCATCCCAGGATAGCTTCTCCTCATCCATTAATATTCTCATGAATTCAGGAACGCACAACGCAGGATGAGTGTCATTAATATGAATGGCGATGTATTCGGAAATCTCGATAATCGATCGGTTTTTCTTTTTATAACTTCTAACGATAGCACCAAGCCCTGCAGCACATAAAAAATATTGTTGCTTTAATCGAAGCAACTTTCCTTCGTAGTTAGCATCATTTGGATAAAGAATCTCAGAAATGGCTTCAACGGACCTGCGATACTCAACGCTCTTTGCATGATCATCCTTACTTAAGTATCCCATGCCTTCTTCACTGGTGTAAGGTTCTGAGCCAAAAAGACGAAGGGTATTCACTGTAGCGTGTTCGCCGACCATCGGGATGTCATAGGGAACAGCCATTACTGACTCAAAGTTTTCATGAATAAATTCCATGCGCCCTTTGTTTTCCACTGTGCGGACATGACCGAAGAAGCGAACCAGAATCTGCTTGCTGCTCTTTTTAATTTCCCACATATTGTCATATTTAAGCCAGTTATCCGGAATTTCTACCTGGTGACCGTCAATGATTTTCTGCTCAAAAAGCCCATATTTATAGCGGATACCACACCCATGACCGGCAATTGCCCTGTAAGCCATGGAATCTAGAAAACAAGCAGCCAGTCTTCCAAGTCCGCCATTTCCTAAACCAGCATCTTTTTCTATTAATTCCAGATCTGCTAAGCTGATGCCTAATTCTTCCAATCCTTCTTCTACCATTTCTTCGATATCCAGGCTGTAGAGATAGGTGCGAAGAAGCTTGCCAAGCAAGAATTCTATCGAAAAATAGTATACCTGCTTCTGATCCGTATCTTTATAGGCCAGATTGGCATCGACCCAATAAGGCATAATTTCATCACGAATAAGAGATGCGAGTGCTCTGTACTTGTCGAGTTCTGTGCCTTCTTGTATGGAAGTTCCAGAGGTCTCTTCAAATTTTTCAATAAACATCTTTTTAAAAGTGTCTTTATCTCTTAACAAAAAATCACGCCCTTAATTTATAAAATAATCCTGTAAAAGCAGGAATCGTAAGCTCCAGACTTTGTTGTTGATGATGGGTTTCAATCGGTTTTGTTTTAACCGTTTTTTTAACCGTAAATCCGGATCCGCCATAGGCCTCTAAATCCGAATTCATTATATTACTATATACCCCCTCTTCAGGGACTCCTAACATGAAGTTTTCATAGGTGAACTCTGAGAAGTTAATCACTGCTAATATCACTTGCTCCTTTGATTGCCGTGTAAAAGAGATTACTTTTTGAGCGTGATTATCTGAATCAACCCAACTAAATCCTTCCCAACCTGTATCTTTCTCCCATAAAGCCGGTTCTTTCAGATACAGCTTGTTAAGTTTTTTCAAATAGGTATTAAACTTCTTATGCATCGGAAAATCCAGCAGAAACCAATCAATTTCCCGATCTTCGTCCCACTCAATAAATTGCGCCACTTCCAGCCCCATAAAGGATAGTTTTTTTCCGGGATGGCATGTCTTATAGGCCATCAAAGCCCGCAGATTAGCAAATTTTTCTTCATAATTCCCTGGCATCTTATCAATCATCGATTTTTTGCCGTGAACCACTTCATCGTGCGAAAAGGGTAGGATATAGTTTTCCGAAAAGGCATACATCATCGAAAAGCTGATCAAACTATGATTGAATCCCCTAAAGTAAGGTTTCATTTCAATATACTTTAAAATATCATTCATCCAGCCCATATTCCATTTATAGTTAAATCCAAGACCGCCATCATGGACCGGATAGGTCACAAGCGGCCAGGATGTCGATTCTTCCGCGATCATTAATGCATAGGGATGTTTGGCAAAAACACTTTTATTCAGCTGTTTGAGAAAATCTATCGCTTCTAGATTTTCATTGCCTCCATATTTATTGGGTACCCAATATCCTTGTTTGATCCCGTAGTCTAAAAAGAGCATGCTTGATACGGCATCAACCCGCAAACCGTCAACTTCAAATACACTTAGCCAATACAGTGCATTTGAAAGCAAAAATGAACAGACCTGACCTTTTTTAAAATCAAAATTCAAGGTACCCCATTCCGGATGCAATACGCTCTCATATAATTTTGTACCATCAAATTCTCTCAGGCCATGTTCGTCCTGACAAAAGTGTCCGGGCGACCAGTCAAGAATGACAGCGATTTCTTTTTTGTGTAAATAATCAATAAGGTATTTAAAATCATGAGGATCCCCGTAACGGCTTGTGACAGAGTAAAAGCCAATTGTCTGGTAACCCCAGGAAGCATCCAGCGGGTGCTCCATAACCGGCATAATTTCCACCGCATTATATCCGTGTGAGATAAGATGGCTGGCCAGAAGCTTTGCGATATCCCGGTAATTTAAAAATTCGCCTACTTCTGAACGTTTCCATGAGCCGAGGTGCATTTCATAAATATTAAGTGGTTCATGTAAAAGATTGGACTTACTTTTCTTTTTTCCTTCTTTTATTTTTTTTATATCAAAAATTACTGATGCTGAATTAGGACGTTTTTCTGAATAAAAAGCAAAAGGATCCGACTTATTGACAATCGTATTATCAATCCCTTTTACGGCATATTTATACAAGTCGCCTTCATTAACACCTTCAATCAAGCCTTCCCAGATTCCATCCCTTATATAGGTTAGCGGGGTTTGCCCCGGGTTCCAGTGATTAAAATCTCCGATAACAGAGACCTCTTTAGCTCCTCCGGCCCACACACGAAAAAATACACCTTCTTTTTTAAGATGTGATCCAAAATATTTGTAACTGTCTTCCAGTGTCCCATTAATAAACTGCTCTAATTTTGGCTTTGATATTTTCATCCGAGTCTCCTTAATAGATATTATTACTAATGCTTACCCTTTGGAGCAGTATTTAAAAACATAAAAAACCGCCGGAGCAAACTTAATTGCTCTCAGCGGCACTTACTATTTTTTTTACTTGTTCAATGGTTTTTTCGGGACTTTGATTATTATCTATGATTATATCGGCGTGTTTTTTCTTCTCCTCAATTGGCATCTGCGAACCAATTCTGGCTATGACCTGGGCTCTTGTAAATCCATCCCTTTTCATGATTCTTTCAATCTGCGTTTCCTGATCAGCATAGACAAGCCAGATTTCATCAACAAGATCCTGCATTTTTGATTCGATTAAAATAGCTGCATCAAGAATCACAAGTGTATGACCTTTACTGCGAAAACACTCTATTTCTCTTTTTATTTCTGCTCTTAGAATCGGATGCAGCAAACTGTTTAGTAATGATAATTTCTCTTTATCTTTAAAGACAAGCTCTCCCATTTTAGCACGGTCAAGTTCTCCGTCGTCGAGAAGGTATTCCTGTCCGAAGCTTTCTGCTATTTTTTTTAGCCCCGGTGTGCTGGGTTTTACGATATCCCTGGATAATTGATCAGCATCAATCACAGCGATACCCTGATCTATCAGGTATTGGGTAATCATACTTTTACCGGAACCGATCCCTCCGGTTAAACCGATTATCTTCATTTCTATTCCTCTCCATCTATTATGTCTGACAGTACGGGCAGTAGGTAGTCGTTCTTGCGGCTACTGTTTCCGTAAGCAGTTTCTGATTGCAAATCTGACAATGACAACCTTTTTTACCATATACTTGCAATAGTTCCTGGAAGGCTCCTTTATCTCCGGATTCATTAACATAAGTCAGAATCGAAGCGCCCCCGGACGCAATGCCCATCATGAGTTTTTCCTTAATACCGCGATGAAGCTTTATCGCTTCTTCTTCAGATATGGAATTGGCTCGTCTTTTAGGATCAATGGCGGCAAAAAAAAGGATTTCATCAGCATAAATATTTCCTATCCCGGCAATGCTTTCCTGGGTTAAAAGAAAAGCCTTTATGTTTCTTTTACTTTGCTTGAGCATGTCAAACAAATAGTCCGCTGAAAAAGCATCGCTTAATGGTTCTATGCCCGATCGGCTCATCGTCGTTTTCAGTCGTTCTTCTTCACAGGTAATAATCTGGATGGTTCCAAATTTCCGGGTATCATTGTAGGACAAAACCGATCCGTCTGTAAAAGTCAGCACTACATGAGTATGCTTTTTATCAACATACTCCGGATCCGACGAAAATCGCCCGGTCATTCGCAAGTGCGATACCAAAAGAATATCACCAAGATCAAATAAAAGGTACTTCGCTCTTCTGGTTACCGCTTTAATGGTTTTGCCGGTCAAAGAAGCAATAAGCTGTTTACGTTCTTCTTCTAAATAGGGCTGACCACAGCAGTCTCTAAATATTTTGGAATAACGAACCCGGATATCCTGAATCGTTTTCCCAGACACTTTGTTTTGCAGCCCCCGCGCTATGGTTTCTACTTCAGGCAACTCTGGCATTTTATATTTTCTCCATATCAAAGAGATTAAAGCCAGCTTTTGCATCCACGCTTAACGGAACAATTAAAGGATAGGCATTTTCCATGGTCTCATGGATATCAGCAATCAGCTTTGATGATTCACGTGGCGGGACTTCAAAAATAAGCTCATCATGAACCTGCATAATCATCTGGCTCTGGTATTTTTTTTCAGCAAGCAGTGCCTGAATTTTAAGCATAGCCAACTTAATAATGTCGGCTGCCGTACCCTGGATCGTTGAATTAACGGCCGCTCTTTCAGCAAAGCTTCGTAAGTTATAGTTTTTGCTATTAATATCTTTAAGGTATCGTCTTCTGCCCAGCAATGTGGTGACATAGCCATTGATCCTGGCTTCTTTAATCTGCGTTTCGATCCAGTTTTTTACACCTTCATATTGCTCAAAATAGCGATTAATATATTCCTGGGCTTCTTTTCTGGAAATATGCAATTCCTGCGAAAGCCCGTAATCAGTCTGTCCATACATAATGCCAAAATTGATCGCCTTTGCCGCTCGCCTTTGCTCGGAGGTTACATTTTCCAGTCCCACACCGAAGACTTCGGCTGCGGTTTTAGTGTGGATATCTTCATTATTAGTAAAAGCAGCCATCAACGATGCATCCTGGGAAACATGTGCTAAAATCCTAAGTTCGATCTGGGAATAATCTGCTGCAATCAAAACATGGCTATCATTGCCCGCAGTAAAAATCTCACGGATTCTGCGGCCCTGTTCCGTACGAATCGGAATGTTTTGCAGATTTGGTTCTGAACTGCTTAGTCGTCCGGTAGCCGTTACGGTCTGATGGTAAAAGGTATGAATCTTTTTTGTTATTGGATCGATCATTTGTTCAAAACCATCGATATAGGTCCCTTTTAGTTTTGACAACATCCGGTATTCTAATATTTTTTCAATGATTTCATGTTGATCCCGCAACTCTTCTAACACTTCGGCATTGGTTGAATAGCCGGTCTTTGTTTTCTTAGCAGCCGGGAGTCCCAGTTTTTCAAAAAGAATCACAGCCAGTTGCTTTGGTGAATTAATATTAAATTCTTCTTTTGCAATGACATAGATTTCATTTGTCAGCCGGTTAATATTTTTAGTGAGATCTTTTTGAATGTTTTGAAGCGCCTGAAGATCCACGCTGATTCCTTCATATTCCATATTAGCCAGAATTCGAGTCAGCGGAAGTTCTACTCCTGAATAAAGCAGCAGCAGCTGGTCCTCCTCAAGTTTATGAGACAAGGTAAAGCCAAGTTCCTTCAGCGAAAAGAGTTTTTCTGTAAGACTTTCCTTAATGATTATCTTATTTAAATATTTTTCAGCAAGGTGCTCAATTTCAAGATTCGGCTCTTCGGTATTTAGCAGATAGGCCTGCAGTTTTACATCCCACTGAATGCCATTAATTGAAAAGTTATACTTTCTTGCAAATCGGTGAAGAGCCTTTGCACTATAGACAGTTTTTTTAATAGAATCATCCTGCAGGTATTTTTTCACCTCATCAACCAAGGCTACATCGTCGATAACAGAGATGCGGTAACAGCAGTTTTCAACCATAAAGTTAAGGGCTATGTCTTTTTTCCCCTGGCATTCAAGGTATAATACCATCTCCTTAAAGGGTGATATGCCCAGAATTTTTTTTACTTCTTCTGGTTTTTTTAGTTCATAAATAGGCTCATCATTAAAGTCATTGTCCTCAAATATTCTAGTCTGCATATTAAACAGCGTAAGAAACTGATCCGGATTTATTTCAAGCTTTTTATAGAACTCTATAATTTCCTCAAGAGAGGGTTCTTTAAATGTCAAATCTTCAAAAGAAAATGAGTAATCAAGATCCTGATCAATCCGAACGATTTTTTTACTTAAAAAAGCAAGATCCTTATTTTCGGAAAGCTTTTCATTTAGTTTTTTTGCGCTTACTTTATCTAAATTATCATACAGATTTTCCATAGAGCCAAACTCATGGATTAGTTTTAGGGCAGTCTTCTCACCAACTCCCGGAACTCCGGGAACATTATCAGAGGAATCACCCATTAGCCCTTTTAAATCAATCATCTGTTCCGGAGAAAGACCATATTTTTCCATCAGTTCCTCAAGTCCATACGTTTCTATTTCTGCAATTCCTTTTTTTGTCAGGGACACTTTCGTGTTCTTAGTGATCAGCTGCAGGAGATCCTTATCGGCACTGTAGATAATGCTCTCTACATTCTTCTTATCGGCTTTCTGGGAAATTGTACCAATTAAATCATCCGCCTCTACGCCATCCATCTCACATTGGTAGATGTTCATCGCTTTGAGATATTCTTTAATTAAAGGCATCTGGTCGCTTAGTTCTTCCGGCATCGGTTTTCTGTTTGCTTTATACTCGGCATAGTCTTCTTTCCTTTTTAACGGTCCTTTTTTATCAAAACAAACGGCAATGTAATCCGGGTTTTCATTTTTTATAATTTTTAGTAATAACATATTAAAACCGTAGACAGCATTTGTCAGTACGCCTTCACTGTTGCTTAGTCCGGGCAGCGCATAAAACGCTCGATTAGCAAGGCTGTTGCCGTCAACGATGATCAATTTTTCTCTATCCAAAAGGCTCACTCCTATATTTATGACTTGTCATCTATCATAACATAAAAAAGGACCTGTCTGATATCAGGTCCTCTGTTTTTTATTCTTCTTTTTTCCTTTTTTGCCAGATTTTGTAACCACCAAAACCTAGTAATACAGCAATGACAGCAAAGGGTAATACCCCTGTAATAAGGAGAAGGCCTCTTACAGAGAGGTCAATCAGTAGATTAATGCTTCTGATTAACGCCTCTTTCATTCTTGTGCCTAAATTACTGAATCCGTCTCTTGTTATGGACTCATCAAGGCTCCGGACTTCTCTAAGCTCAATTTCTATAGTGCTAAAAGCTACTTGGTTCTGTAAAAGGTTCAGTCTTCCCGTTAATCTTTCAATTTCAGAACGGGTCTGGGCTATTTCATTCTCAACTGCCAGCAAGTCCTGTAAAGAACCCTGTTGTTCTAAAATGGCCAAAAGACGGTCTTCTTTGATTTCAAGATTCCTGATCTGGGTTTCCATATCCATGTACATTTCCGTGACATCATTACTCCATGTGTTCTTATGAGTCACTCTTCCGGCATCTTCGATATAGGTGATGATCTCATTAAAATGCTCTTCCGGTACCCGTAAAGACATAAAACCAGCTAACAAATCATTTTCTTCACCGTAGTAGTAAGAATTACTGCTGCTGATAAAACCTCCAAAAGTTTCTGCCTGCCTGGAAATCGCTTCTTCTGTTTCGCTATAATTTGTTATTTCCATAGACATGGCGGCATTTCGGATAATTTTTCTGTCTGTGTCAATCAGAGCTTCTCTGTCTTGAAACTCTTCCTCGGCAGATGTCGCTACAATATTATTAGTAGTCATTTCAGGAGCAGCCGATCTGGTCATTCCGGGCTCAGGACCCATTTCCTGGGACATCATATCAGAACCTTCTGTGAAAGAGCTGTCACTAGAGAGCATCGGTCCAAACTGCCCCGGGACATATAACACGACAAGGAACATGGCCGCGATTAAAACTGGTATCCATGGTTTTTTAAATACTTTATCAACCAGCCTGCTAACAATCCCCGGCGTTTGCTGATCCTCTTTGACTTCTGTAACGGTCTTTTCTTTTTCTATTTGATTCATCACACTGTTTACAAATCCCTCTGGTGCAGAAATTTCTTCATCTTTTATTTCTTCCATCACTTTTTTCATCTCCATAAGCAACTGGTATTCATCTGTGCAATATTCACAAGATGAAAGATGCGCTTCTAATTTCTTTTTTTCTTCTGATGACAATGCGTTATCAAGATAGGATGAAAGAAGTTCACAAATTTCTTTACAATTTTGCTTTTTCATAGAAACTCCCCTCCATTCTATCTGTAAAAATCTTCTTTAAAGCATTTCTGCCTCTGTTTAGGCGTGATTTAACCGTACCAACTGAGGTCTCTGTCAAAAGCGCTATTTCCTCATAGCTTAAGTCCTGAAATTCCCTTAAGATAAGAACCATCTTGTATTCGGCACTTAATGATTCCATTGCCTCTTTCAGGGCTGTAATTTTTTCTTTTTCTTCAAATGCCGAAGCCGGTGTTCTTTCATCTTTTAAGATATCCGGGACATACGAAGATTCCTCAGTGAACATTTCCTCATCAATGGAATATTCCGTTTTGTTTTTTATTTTTCTTAAATGATCTTTGCAAGTATTATTGGCTATCTGATAAAGCCAGGTAGATAAAGATGAACGACCTTCAAAGTTTTTTATGTTGCGGTACGCTTTGATAAAAACCTCCTGAGCCAGGTCTTTAGCATCCTCGGTATTATTTACGTAACGATAACAAAGGGTAAAAATTTTATTCTGGTATTCAAAAACAATTGTTTCAAAGTCATCTTTAT
>SKKY01000111.1 GCA_007123515.1 Clostridia bacterium | reverse complement strand
TTATGTCCGTGCATTGCTTTAACTCCATTACCACATCTTCGATTTCATAGTACACTTGCCGGAGACGATCTTCTGTCTCTTTGGCTTTATCGATAAATCGCGTGAGCTCTTGTGCACTTTGTAGTGCTGTTGCCACTTTTTCATAAGCCGATTGTTGTCCGTATAAGGCTTCGGTTACCTCATGAACCGTGCGGGTAATTTTTTCCTGATTTTCCAGGATGGATAGTTCCTGATCTATTTGCTCATCTTCCGTGACATCCTCTAAACCCGCTGCCTCTATTTCCTGCAGCTGAAAAGAGAGAAATTCCTTCCTTTGTTGTGCATCGTCACGTTTATCCTCTATTTCCTTTTTTTCTTGCCGGGCATTTTCAAGGACCTGATACGCCTTGTAAACATCTTCCTTCTCTTTTTGAATCTCCTGTTTTCCTATCGAATCAAGGATTTTTAGATGATTTATCGGGTTACTTAGTATCTGAAAGTCATGCTGACCATAGATATTAATAATGTGAGAAGCGATCTCTTTAAGCTGTGAGACAGGAATGGTCACGCCGTTTATTCTGGCAGCACTTTTCCCGTTCTGATTGATTTCGCGCCGTATAACAAGGTATTCGTCCATAAAATCGATACCAAGATTCCCAAAAATTGACTGCATTGACTCTGTCACATCCAGATCAAAGTAGCCTTCCACCCAGGTTTTTTTTGATTTATCCCGAATGTATTCTGCCTGGCTTCTTCCTCCGATTAACAGAGAAATGGCTCCGACAATGATCGACTTTCCGGCTCCGGTTTCTCCAGTCAGAACATTAAGTCCCTCTGAAAAATCGATATCCAGCTGATCTATTAAAGCATAGTTACTGATTCTGAGTGTTTTTAACACAAAAACGCCTCCTGAAACTTATTCTATATAGCTTTTAATACGGTTAACAATCTCTAGGGTTTTTTCTTTTGGTTTTATCACCAACAGAATGGTATCATCTCCGGCTACGGTTCCGATCACTTCTTTCCAAGTAAAATTATCCAGCGCATAAGCCACAACATTAGCATTAGCCGGTGCAGTTTTCACCACAACCATATTTTCGCTGTAATCAACTTCTAAAACAAATTCCTGCAAAACAAATTCAAACTTTTTTTCAGAGACCATTACCGCTTCCTGTGGAGCTGCGTAACGATACAGATTTTCACCAGCGGCAATTTTAATCAGATTTAGCTCTTTAATATCCCTAGATACCGTTGCCTGTGTGACTTCAAATCCTGCATCAATCAAAGCATCTGCGAGATCCTTTTGTGTAGAGACCACAGAGTTTTCTATAATCTGCAATATTTTTTTTTGCCTCACACTCTTCATATCCTCAATCCCCTTTTTTGTATAGTAGTAGTAAAAAAGGTGCCGTTTCACTACGATTCGCATGTGTTACTTCAAGCACATCATATGTATGTTTATCAAGTTTTTTAATAAATGGCATAATGTATTCTTTTTCTTCAAGCCCACCGGGATGACCCACATAAAACATAATGCTAATCAATCCATTTTTCTTTAACATCTTTAGTGATTTTTCAATGGCTTCGAGTGTGGTCTCTGGTTGGGTAACCACCTCTTTGGCATGACCAGGAAGGTAACCCAGATTAAAGACCACAGCATCAGCTTCAGAAAGATACTGATCGATAGCAGAGTGGCTCTCAAGATAAAAGCTAAAATTATCAAATCCGGCTTCCTGCATTCTTTTTGTGGAGACCTCTATTGCCTCTGGTTGAATATCAAAGCCAATGACGGTTCCTCTAGATCCTGTGATTTCGGCCAAAAAAAGTGCATCATGTCCATTACCGAGTGTAGCATCACAAACAATTGCTCCGGCTGTTATAGACTGTGAAAGAATCATTTTATTGAACGTAATCAGACTTGCAAATATATTTTTCCCCTGCTCCATAAGTCCCCTCAAAATTTTTCTCTAATACGACTAAAAAAGCCTTTTTCGCTACATTTAATAAAGTACATTGCATCTTCTGATTTTCTGATGACGATCTTATCTTCATTTTCTAATTCGAAACCGTTTTGTCCGTCAATGGTTAGCATTGATTTAATTCTTGGTGAACATACTTCAATTACCACATTTTTTTCTGCCGGAATCACCATCGGTCGGGCACTTAATGAATGCGGACAAATCGGAGTAATAATACTTAATTCCATCTCCGGATAGACAATCGGTCCACCGGCAGACAAAGAATACGCTGTAGAGCCTGTCGGCGTTGCGACAATGACACCATCTGAAGAGTATTCACGAAAAAATTCATCGGCAATCTTCATACGAATTCCTATTAATCTTGAGAACGCCCCTTTATTGATCACAAAATCATTTAACGCGGTAAATTTTCTAACCACCTGATCTTTTCTGATCACCTCACAGGCAAGAAGCATTCTTTTTTCTAAATAGTATTTCTTTTGGAGAATCAGATCAATCGCTTCAAAAGCATGTGCTTTTTCTGTTTCGGTCATAAATCCCATTTTGCCCATATTAATTCCAAGGATCGGGACTGCATAACCAAAGGTAAAACGGGCAGCTCTTAAAAAGGTTCCGTCTCCGCCAATAACAATTAGATAATCAATGATACTGTTAAACTCTTTTTGTTCTTTAACAAGAACATCGGGTAGTACAGCTGATTCCTCAGGGGGAGCATATACTTCATTGTTTTGAGAGACAAGATAGGCAATGATTTTATGTGCCAATTTTCTGGCGTCTTCTTTATCGCAATTTAAAATGATTCCAAATTTATTTTTTTCCATCCGGTTCCTCTTTCTATATATAGTAATGTACTAAGTAAGCGACTGCGAATCCTAAAAAAAACAGCGCTGGCACGGCCCAATAACTGTTACGTTGTTTTTCAAACACAATTCGATCGATTTTTTCTTTTTCCATATCAATCAGTAGCACTTCCCTGACACCGTAGGCATAAAAATAGTCAAGAAGCTGCCTGCGGATCAGCGCCTGGGTAACTCGGGTATTATCACCGGTCTTTACCTCACAGACGACTTTTCTGAAGAACTTTTTAGCTAAAAAATCCGCTTTGACATACGCCTGTTTCTTTTCTCCATTAACAGAATATATGATATTTTTTTTGGGCTGCTTATCAATGATCCGATAACCATTCTCTTCAAGCAACGTCATCGCTCTTTTCTCAGCAGCTTTTGCCCTGAAATAGATTTTCTTCCTGCGATACCTGTCCAGTGCTTTCGCCAGGAAATAGACAACTATCATACCCAGTATAAAACTGACGATTGCGTAATCTACTGTTGTCAAAATACCCCTCCGTTACTTCGCACTTTCATCGTGAGCCTGATCGACGGTCTTTCCAATGTCATAGTCGATTGATTCTCCATTGTTTTTTAACCAGAGTAAATATTCTATGTTTCCTTCAGGACCCTTGATCGGAGAAAAGGTTAGTCCTTTTATGACAAATTGTTTCGATAAAGAAAAATCAATAATGTTTCGGATGACTTCTTTGTGAACTTCTTTATCCTTAACGACTCCTTTTTTACCAATTTTTTCCCGGCCTGCTTCGAATTGAGGTTTAATTAAGGCTACTACCTCTCCGTTGTTTTCTTTTAAAAAAGAGGTAACAGCAGGCAGAATTTTTGTCAGTGAAATAAAGGCCACGTCAATGGTTACAAATTCAATCGCATCTTCAAAATCATCGTTTTTCAGGTATCTGGCGTTCGTTCGCTCCATGGAAACTACTTGTGGGTGATTACGCAGAACCCAATCTAACTGCCCGTATCCAACATCCACCGCATATACTTTTTTTGCGCCATGTTGCAGAGCACAATCAGTAAACCCTCCTGTTGAGGCTCCGATATCGGCAACAACTTTGTCTTTTAATGAGATCGAGAAAGAATGAAGGGCTTTTTCAAGTTTAAATCCTCCACGGCTTACATACGGACATTTCTCACCAGTAATAGTAATCGGATACGATTCATCAACCAAGGTTCCGGGCTTATCGATTTTCACCTTATTGACAAAGACTTTCCCTGCCATAATTAACGCTTTTGCTTTTTCCCTGCTGTCAGCTAATTGCCTGTCATAAATCAATTTATCGAGCCTTGACTTCATAAACTTTTTCTCCGGCTTAAACTAATCACCTTAGCAAAAAGACCGGCATCACTAATCCTTTGTTTAATAACTTCTGCTATTTTTTCTGCAGAAAGTCCGGATTGTTCGCGCAATAGTGACTGTGGCCCATGTTCAACAAAACAATCATCAATTCCGATGCGGACTAAAGGCTTAGTGATTTTTTCTTTTTCCATCAAAAAAGCGATCTCTTCAGAGAATCCGCCCTTAATTGCATTTTCTTCAACCGTAATGATCAGTTTTTTATCTTTTATCACAGACATCAATAATTCTTCATCAATTGGTTTGGCAAATCGGGCATTAATCACTGCTGCCTCGATATTACATTTAGCTAAACGTTCGGCAGCCTCAACAGCAGGCTCAACCATGCTGCCAAGAGCAATGATTGCCACATCCTGACCCTCATTTATCAGTTCGGATTTTCCTTTTTCAATGTAATCGAAAGCACCCTTATCAATTTGCACACCTGTTCCTTCTCCTCTGGGATACCGAATGGCAGAAGGTCCCTCATAAGAGGTTGCTGAATAAAGCATATCGCCAAGTTCCTTTTCATCCTTAGGAGCCATTATGGTCATATTTGGGATATGTCTTAAATATGATATGTCAAACACGCCGTGGTGGGTTGGTCCATCTTCACCTACAATACCCGCTCTGTCTATTGCAAAAATCACTTTTGCATTTTGAAGCGCTACATCATGAAGAATCTGGTCATAGGCACGCTGTAAAAATGTACTGTAAATAGCCACTACGGGAATCATTTCCTGTTTTGCAAAGGCCGCTGCCATGGTAACGGCATGTTGTTCGGCGATGCCAACATCAAAGAAACGTTCGGGAAATCTCTGGGAAAACTGATCGGTACCGGTACCGGTGTCCATTGCCGCAGTAATGGCCACAATTCGCTCATTTTTTTCAGCCAGACTCACCAGTGCATTACCAAAGGCTTTGGTATAGCTTATGTTTGTGGATTGACCTAAAGGTTTACCGGTGTCTCTGTTAAAGGGTCCTATCCCGTGAAACTTATTAGGGTTTTCCTCAGCAATTTTGTACCCTTTCCCTTTTTTTGTAATAACATGAACAATCTTAGGCCCTTTAATACCTTTTACTTTTTTCATCACATCGATAAGTTCTTCAAGATTATGGCCGTCTATCGGACCAAAGTATCTAAAACCAAGCTCTTCGAATAGTTGTCCCGGAACCATTAAATACTTAATGGTGTCCTTTACCTTTTCAGCAGTAAACACAACTTTATCACCGATTTTCGGGATTTTTGTCAGCAATTTTTCAATGTATTGCTTTCTTTTTGTATAATTAGGATCAAGACGAACCGTATTCAGGTAGGAAGACATCGCCCCGACATTTTCGCCGATCGACATTTCATTATCATTGAGTACAACTGTCATATCATTGCCCAGATGACCTGCATGGTTAAGAGCCTCAAAGGCCATACCTCCGGTCATGGCTCCATCTCCGATAATGGCCAGCACGGCAAATTCTTCTTTTTTAATATCTCTGGCCGCAGCCATTCCAAGAGCCGCTGATATGGACGTGCTGCTGTGACCCACATCAAAACAGTCCTGGGGGCTTTCGCAACATTTTGGAAATCCTGAGAGCCCTTCATATTGTCTTACGGTTTTTAGCTGCTCTCTTCTTCCGGTCAGTATCTTGTGGACATAAGCCTGGTGACCTACATCCCAGATAAATTTATCTTTTTCCGAATCAAAGATGCTATGCAAAGCTAGCGTCAGTTCCACGACACCTAAATTAGAAGCCAAGTGTCCTCCGTTTTGAGAAACGACATCAATTAGTTCCTCTCGAATTTCTTCAGCAAGGCTTCTTAGTTCTTCTATTGAATATGATTTTATTTCATCTTTTAACTGGTTTTGTTTATTTATCATCTTTTCCATCCTATCACCTTCATTTAGAACCTAAATAGTACGTAGCGCCTTAATCGATTAATAATTTTTCCGATAAAAAAAATAATCGGGGTTCCTTTTCTGACAGCCAGGCCTTTAGCATACGCTTTACCTCCGACTGTCAGCGAAGCAATCATCGAAGTGACTGCAACTCCGAGAATCACACCATTTATGTTTGGATTATTCACCAATATTTTTAGCACAATGGTTGCACCAAGCGCTCCGCTTAGGGTTCCACAAATGTCACCAATAACGTCATTGCAAAAGGAAGCTACTTTTGCCGAGTTTTTAACCAATTCAACGGCTTCTTTTCCACCGGGAACTTTCTGGGATGCTTTTGCGTGTAAAATTCTCTCATTCGCTGTAACCGATGTCATTCCGATCATATCGAAAAGAATACCTGTTAAAATAACCAACAGCAGTAAAAAGATACCTACAATCACAGGTACGATTCTAAATGAAACTTCTGATGCTAATGAGAGCATAAAGGATATAATTAATGTTATAAAAGCCAAAAACAAAGCATGTCCGGCTGAGACATCATTGCTTCCACTTCTTTTTTTAGCCAAATAATTCACTCCAAAGAATATAATCTTACTATAATAAAAAATAGGTGGGTGGAAACTAAGCAAGTAAATATTACGGCTTAGGTCTAGTAGGTTTTCCCGAAAAGCTACCGTTGGTCGCCCTTCCGGCAGTTTCCTTTTAAAGCTCTTCCTGCTATGTCGCCAAAAGCAGAACTAGATCACCACTTAGCCCGCACTTTAATCCTTGCAAAGTATATACCTTTCGGTAAGCACTCTAGGAGTTTTCCCCAACAGACAGTGCTGCCCTCTAGCCTCTTTTGCATTGATAAGTTTCAAAGTAATAGTATGCTGAATGTGGCCACAAACAACATACCACTTCACTACTAATCCGCTTATAACACTCAAGGTAGGCTACGCTACACCCGAGTTACCCCGGATGCAGGTTTCTACCCCAAGCCATCCACTGTACACGATAGTACAATACACGCACTTGGGTCTCCACGAAAGCAGGGTCATCCTTGCATGCCTTTGCAAGTAGCCCTACAATCTTAACTTCCAGCAACAGCCCCAGACTGGGCGTCCAAAGCCACCACCAGAAACTTCATCGATGTGCCCTTTAACGGATTTTTAAGCCCGCCTTCGAAAACAGGTATCTGACTAGAATAATGCTCCACCCACCTCTGTCCCTTTATCATATCATCAGCACCGATAAAATACAATTTACCGAAAAAGAAAACGATACATTCTGTACGCAAACCATACGTATTAAGAATATACCGTTACTCCATATATAAGGTTTATGCTAAAAAGAACGCAATAAAGAAACCAAGGATCGCCCCCGCAAATACTTCAATCGGGGAATGACCAATCAGTTCTTTTAGGCGTTCTACTTTGACTGTGTGTTCTTTGCTGTATAGATCCTGAACAATTTTATTGAGAATTTTTGCCTGCGCTCCTGTCGATCGCCTTACTCCGGCAGCATCATACATTACCACACCGGCAAAGGCAAAGGCCAGTGAAAATTCTGTAGAGTTTAAACCATGACGGATGGCAATCACAGTAGCTAGTGCCGTTACAAACGCCGAGTGTGAACTCGGCATCCCTCCAGCTCCGACTATCCTTGTGAAGTCAACTCTTTTAAACCTAATTTTATCAATAATCAGCTTTAAACTTTGGGCCACAACCCAGGCAACCATTGTTATCATTATGATCTGATTTTCAAATATATCCATAATTTCCAAATTCATCACCAATTTTTTATTTTTTTCTTGTTAAAATATACATTGCTAATTCTTTTAAGTAGGCTGACTCTCTTCCGGTTTTTTCCAGGAAGGTAATGGCATCGGTTATTGCATTTCGAGCCATTCTTTTCGACTTTTCAAGCCCGTAAATGCTCGGAAATGTCAGTTTTTGATTTTTCTCATCGCTTCCAATGTCTTTACCAAGTTCTTGCTGATCCCCTTCGATATCTAAAATATCATCGGTAATTTGAAACGCCATGCCGATTTTCTCTGCATAGATCGTTATGTTTTCGAGTTCTTCTTTTGAAGCTCCGGAAAGCAGCGCTCCGCTTCTGACAGAAGTCTTGATCAGATCACCGGTTTTATGCGTATGAATGTAACGTAATACGCTGGGCTCTTTGACTGGATTATCCTCTGAAATAATATCAACAACCTGTCCGCCGATCATTCCTCTGCTGCTTACCGCATTGGCAATTTCATAATTAGCCTGCAATCGTTGTTTGTTATTAGCTGCATCTGCATCTGCTAAGGCTTCTTTTGATAAAATTTCAAACGCATGAGTCAGAAGTGCATCACCGGCTAAGATAGCCATCGCATTACCATAAACTTTATGATTGGTTGGCTTTCCCCTTCTAAAGTCATCATTATCAAGATCGGGCAAATCATCATGAATCAAAGAATAGGTATGAATCATCTCAAGCGCACAAGCTACCGGCATCACTTTAGTTTTATCGCCATTAAACATCTCTGCTGTCGCAAGACATAGAATCGGACGTAATCTTTTTCCTCCGGCGAACATGCTGTAACGCATTGCATGATGAATAACCTGAGGTGGAACGTCTTCAGCAATCAGCAACTGATCAAGAGCGCTATCTACTTCCTCGATCCATTCATTGGTCTTGGATTTAAATTCCATTATGATTCACCTCTGATTTCTGAAAAATCAACAAGTTGATCATCCAGTAAAATCTTTACTTTTTCCTCTGCTTTTACCAATTCTTCCTGGCAGTTTTTGACAAGTTCGATCCCTTCAGTAAAGTACGCCACACTTTTTTCAAGTTCAACATCTCCACTTTCTAGTCTGCCAATAACTTCCTCAAGTTTTTTCATTGACTGCTCAAAACTTTTTTTCTTTGTCATCTTCATTCACCTCTAATATTTGACACAGTAATTGTCCTTTATATAGTTTCAGTCTTATTATCTCATCAATTTCTGCCTGACTACTATCTTTTAGTAAGTGTCCTTTTTCTGAATAAGGCAAGGCATAGCCACGCGATAATGTTTTAAGCGGACTAAGTAAATCAAGTTTTGCCGAAAATATGGCTATGGTTTTTTGTTTTTCGTTAATCGTCGTAGCCATACGCTGTATCAGTTTTTCCCTGATGTTTTCTAGTTGTAAGTGTTTATTTTCCCACATTTTCTCTGGGCTGACAAAGATTTTTCTTTTTAGCAC
>SKKY01000173.1 GCA_007123515.1 Clostridia bacterium | reverse complement strand
TAATGTTATTGGTAACTGGGATCTTCTTGATGCAAAGATGAAAATTGCTACGCTTAATGCTTTTTATAAGATAGGCTTTGCCCTAATTTTTATCCCGATATTGGATTACTTAGTAAAAATTGTGGAGATAATTTTAAAAGATGCAGATGATGCAGAAAGTTTTTATCAGATTCAGCTAGACAGAAGCCTTTTAAAAACACCGGCACTTGCCTATAAAAATGTCAATCATGAGATCTTGCATATGACAGAGCTTGCTAAGTACAGCATTAGTAATGCGATTGAAATTTTTAACGGAACAAAAAAAACGATACCCCTTTTATTAGAGGCTGCTCAAAAAACAGAGGATACGATTGATGATCTAAGAGAACAAATAAGGGATTATTCGATGGAAATCGCTGTTCCGGATAAATCAGAGGCTCTTGGTCATATGAACACCTACTATATATTTGATACCATAAAAAACCTTGAACGAGTGGGGGACTATGCTCAAAATATCATTCAGACCATTACCTATAAAAAAAGTAATAATGTGTTTATTCCTGAATTTTTTTATCAGAGAATCAATTATCTTGGTGACGTCGTAACCGATAGTCTTGAGCGTGCTATTTTGATTATGGAAATGGATATAAAAACTGATGAGGAAAAAGTGTATGCTGAGATAGATATGATCAAAAAAAATCAACAGGCTGTGTTAAAGGTTCAAAAAGAGCTTAAAACGATTAACATTCGTCGTTTTAGCTATTATGAAAATATCAACCTCATTAACTATGTAGTAAAAAATATCGTTGATAATCTCGCAAAGGCGCAAGCAAATACTAATGAAATTATTGAGATGTACGTAGAATGTTTTATTGAGGCGACTAAAAAAGAAGATGAGAAAGAGGTACGAGCGGATGAGTAATGGAGTGTTTTTGGGAAATCTGAACCTTTGGCTGCTTGGTGGGGTGCTACTATATGTTGTGTATAAGTCTATTTTCAAAAAATACCTGGCACCGAAAAGAAAGGAAATCTATAATAAAACTTACAGGGGATTAAAGGCCATTCATCCCATTCTGGCGATGACCATGATTTTTCTTGGTACCTATCATGGCTATCTGATGCTTGGCACCATCCGTTTTCATACAGGACTGATTATTATTCTGGCTCTTATCTATATGCTGTCTACCTATTTATTGGGGAGAAACAAAGCACTCAAACAACATTGGAAATACTATCACAGATTGGGCGCCGTTATTGTTTTGTCTGCCGTGCTGATTCATCTTAATTTTCCTAATGTCTTTTAACGTTAAAGAACCGGTATCCTGTGAAGCTCTTAATACTTAAAAAGCTTACACATTCTACCGGTTCTTTTCGATTGTTTGGCTGTACTGCATTCAGTACCTCCTTCGTTTTATTTCGGTGCTCAACCTGCTAGTCACGCCTTGTATCTGTCTTTTTCTTTAAATACCGAAAACCTATTAATTTATTTTTGAGCACTTGGTCGCTCGAAACCTAATTTTCTGGTTTACCCTCTGAATTCAAGAAGCTTCAGATGTCCGGCATTGCTATGGTGATCGCACCTGCAAAAGAAAAACTTCTTCTTTTGTTACCTTTATTATAAAAGGGTTATCAAAAAAAGTCAACCCATTTTCAAAAAATTCTGAAAATTTAATGATTACAAAAAATATCGTTAAAAAAAGTTGATTGGCATGATTAGATTTTTTGTTAAAATTACTCAAATGGTTGGCTACTTTATACTATAGTGATACAATGTAAGTTATCAATCATCGGAAGATGGTGACAATATAATTTTAATAGGAGTGATATAATGAGTCGAGTTTTTAATTTCTCAGCAGGCCCTTCAGCATTACCGGAGGCAGTATTACAAAAAGCTTCAGAACAAATCTTAAATTGTAATGATTCAGGCATGTCAGTAATGGAGATGAGTCACCGATCGAAAGAATTCGAAGAAATTATTGCAAATGCGGAATCCTCGTTAAGAAAATTAATGGACATTCCTGATAATTATAAAGTTCTTTTCCTGCAGGGCGGAGCGTCTATGCAGTTCGCCATGGTACCGCTAAACCTTATGAATAAGTCAGGAAAAGCAGACTATGTAAACACAGGAGAATGGTCTAAAAAAGCGATCAAGGAAGCAAAAAACTTTGGAGAAATCAATGTTGTAGCTTCCTCTGAAGAAGAGACTTTTAACCATATACCAGAACTCGATAAGAATACCTTTACTAAGGATGCAGATTACTTTTATATCACAACGAACAATACCATTTTTGGAACAAGATATGCAGAGTTACCTGATACCGGAGACGTGCCTTTAGTTGCGGATGCTTCATCAGACATTTTATCAGCTCCGATTGATGTTTCTAAATTTGGCATATTATTTGCCGGAGCACAAAAGAACATGGGACCTGCGGGTCTTACCGTGGTCATTATCAGAGAAGATTTGATTGGGCATGCAAGAAAAGATACACCAACGATGCTTAACTACCAGACTCATGCTGACAGTGGTTCAATGTTTAACACACCACCAACGTTTGCTATTTATATGGCGGGTATGGTTTTTGACTGGCTCCTTGAAAAGGGTGGCCTAAAAGAGATACAAAAGATCAATGAGAAGAAGGCAGCGATCCTTTATGATTTCCTTGATAACAGTAAGCTATTCAAAGGGACAGTCGTGAAAAAAGACCGTTCACTGATGAATATCCCGTTTGTTACCGGTTCAGATGAACTAGATGCTGCATTTATTAAGGAAGCAGAAGGCAAGGGATTTGTTAACCTTAAAGGTCATCGCAGTGTAGGTGGCATGAGAGCTAGTATTTACAATGCTATGCCGGTAGAGGGTGTAGAAAAACTTGTAGAATTGATGAAAGAGTTTGAGACAAAAAACGCCTAACAAACAGGCCGCGCATGTGAAGAATAACACTAAATAGAATAAATATTAATGGGGGAAATTATGACAAAGTATAGAATTAAAGCACTGAATAAAATCGATATCAGAGGGGTGGCACTCTTAAACCAAAGCCACGATGTCAATGTTGACCATAATGAAGATGCTATTCTTGTCAGAAGTGCAGATATGCATACGTATCCAATGCCGGAATCACTTTTGGCTATTGCCCGTGCCGGGGCCGGTGTTAATAATATTCCGGTTGATAAGTGTTCTGAAAAAGGAATTGTTGTTTTTAATACACCGGGAGCCAATGCCAATGCGGTAAAAGAACTGGTAATTGCCGGGGTTTTTCTGTCCGCGAGAGATATTATCGGTGGTATTGAATGGGCTAAAAAATTAGATTGTAACGAAGATGTCTGCAAAATCGTCGAATCCGGGAAATCCTCTTTTGCCGGTCCTGAAGTCGAAGGAAAGACGCTGGGAATTATCGGACTTGGAGCCATCGGGGTTCTTGTTGCTAATGCCGCCTCAGCCTTAGGCATGCAGGTGATTGGGCATGATCCTTTTATATCGGTGGATGCAGCCTGGCTTCTAAACAGAGAAGTCCAGAAAGCCCATAGTGTGGAAGAAGTTTATGCGAAGTCTGATTTTGTCTCAGTCCATGTTCCTTTAATAGATGCAACGCGTCACATGATTAATAAAGAGGCGATAGCCATGATGAAAGATGGCGTAAGAATTCTTAATTTCTCCAGAGATGCTCTGATACATGATGATGATATGGAGGAAGCGCTTGAGTCCGGGAAAGTGGCTTACTATGTAACGGACTTCCCGAATCCAAAAACGGTGCAGATGAAAAATGTGATTCCGATCCCGCATCTTGGTGCTTCTACGCCTGAGTCAGAAGTAAATTGCGCGATTATGGCATCGTTAGAGCTTAAAGATTATCTTGAGCATGGAAATATTAAAAATTCGGTTAATTTCCCTGATTGTCAGGCCGGACCTTGTAGTGGAGCGGTTAGGGTAACGCTGCATCACAGAAATGTTCCAGGAATGGTCAGTAAGATCACCTCAGTATTAGGAGAAGATAAGATTAACATTGAGAATATGGTAAATAAAAGTAAAAAGGACTGGGCTTATACCGTTCTTGACATCTCCGACACATTGACTGAAGAGAACATTCAAAAGCTTCAGGATATTGAAGATGTAGTGAGAGTTCGTGTAATAGATAGCTGCTCAGTATAAGAGTTAAAAAAGCTTAGCTGATAATTTTTCGGTCCTGTACAAACGAATGGAGGTTGTATTTTTCATGAAAGACTACAAGGTAATAGTATCAGAGACAATGTCGGATGAGGGTCTTGCTGTTTTACAGGAAACTTTAACAGTCGTTGACGGTACAAAAATGACAAGGCAGGAGCTTCTTGATGTCATTGATGATTTTGATGCTCTGGTTGTAAGAAGTGCAACGCAGGTTAATGAGGAATTATTCCGCAAAGCAGGAAAATTAAAAGTGGTGGGAAGAGCCGGGAACGGCATCGATAATATTGACCTGGATGCAGCGACAGAATATGGAGTGGTGGTTGCTAATACACCGGAAAGTAATACCGTATCGGCAGCGGAGCATGCTGTGGCATTACTTCTTACCTCGGCAAGAAATATTCCTGCTGCTGACCGCCAGTTAAAATCAGGAGAATGGGATCGATCCTTTTTTAAAGGAACTGAGATATTTGGTAAGACCATCGGTGTTATTGGTCTTGGAAAGATCGGATCTTTAGTGGCTCAGAGGATGAAGGCGTTTCAGACCCGGGTGATCGCTTATGATCCCTATATCACGGATGAAAGGTTTAAGCAGTTTGGTGCTGAGAAAGTTGATGCACTTGAGGATTTACTCAGAGAGTCCGATATTATTACGATTCATACCCCTAAAACGCAGGAAACGACGGGAATGATTGCGGAAAAAGAATTTGAAATGATGAAAGATGGAGTCAGGTTGGTTAATGATGCCCGCGGTGGGATCATTAGCGAAGAGGCTTTACTGACTTATCTTGATAACGGCAAAGTTCGAAGTGCAGCCCTTGATGTTTTTGCCAAAGAACCTAGTGATAATCACGAACTAATGGGCAGACCCAATGTCATCTGTACCCCTCATATCGGTGCGGATACTGATGAAGCTCAAGAGAACGTGGGAGTCACAATTGCCAATCAGGTAATTGCGGCATTAAAAGGTGATGTGGTGGCTAATGCTGTTAATCTTCCGGCGCTAAACCGTGAAAACATGGCAGAAATTAAGCCCTATATTCAGGCTCTTGAAAGCTTTGGAAAGATCTATTTTCAGCTTAAGCATGAGCCAATTGATACCATAACGGTTCAATACTACGGTCGACTGGCTGAATTTGAAACGCAGATGCTTACCATTGCTGTTCTCAAAGGCGTTCTTGAGCCAATTCTTCTTGATAAGGTCAACTATGTTAATGCAAAGACGATTGCTGAACAAAGAGGCATTACTGTTAGCGAGAAGCCGATACCTGATTCATACAACGGGTATCAGGAATTTGTCAAAATCATCATCAAGTCTAAAAACGACTCCTTGTCTATAGCTGGAAATGTTGATGCAAAAGGAGAAGGACGTTTTCTTGAAATTGACGGATATACCATGGATTTTGCACCGAGCAAGTACATGTTGTTTATTAAAAATCTCGATGTACCCGGTGTTGTCGGTAAGCTAGGCACCTTGCTTGGTCAGGAAAAAATTAATATCGCGACAATGCAGGTGGGAAGAGATGAAAAGACAAACAAAGCACTGATGGTTCTGGGTATTGATGATGCCTGTTCAAAAGAGTCATTGGAAAAAATTACTGAACTTGAAAACATTACGATGGCCAAACTGGTCATTATGTAAGACAAGGGAAGGTGGATGCAGTCATGAAACTGATTACATTTATAAGTGGTAATGAAGAAAAGATTGGTTTGCTTACCGGGAATCAAGTAGAAGAAATCGAGGATAAGTCTCTTGGATCCATGCTGGATCTGATCGATCAGATAGCTGATGAAACGGTTGATTTTGCCAGAATCGATTCTTTTAAAAAAGGCAGAAAATATGCACTGGATGAGGTTGAGTTGCTTGCTCCGATACCCTATCCCAGAAGAAACTTATTCTGTCTGGGAATGAATTATGCTGATCATGCCAAAGAGGTCTCTTTTACGGAGACTGAAAAAAAACCGGATGTGCCAAAATTTCCGGTATATTTTAGTAAACTGGCATATCCAGCATCACCCGATAAAAGTGAGATTCTCTACGATGAAGAGTTGACTAAGATGCTTGATTATGAAGTGGAACTTGCTGTGATTATCGGAAAAGAAGGGAAAGATATCCCAAAAGAAGAGGCGCTTTCTTATGTGTTTGGCTATACCATTGCTAATGACATATCAGCCAGAAATCTTCAGGGGAAGCATGGTCAGTGGTTTAAAGGGAAGTCGGTTGATGGTTATGCGCCGATGGGTCCTTATATTCTGACAGCGGATGAAATGGGTGATCCCGGAAATCTGCAGCTTACATGCTATGTAAACGAAGAACGCCGTCAAAATGCCAATACAAAAGATATGGTCTTTGATATTGCAGAAGTCATTAGTGATCTTTCAAGGGGATTGACTCTTCGTAAAGGGGACATCATTCTGACGGGAACGCCTGCAGGAGTTGGATTGGGATTCTCGCCATATAAATTTGTACATCCCGGTGATGTGGTCAAATGTGAGATCGATAAACTCGGTGTACTGACTACCTACATTAAATAAATATGTAATGACATGAAAACAGATGCCTTTGGGCATCTGTTTTTTTTGTTTGTACATATATTAGTTGATCCGTTCAATTGATCTTCACGCTGATGGTACTAGCATTGTCATAAAGAACAAAGCCGGGTTTTGAGCCTTTCGGCTTTTTCACATGTTTTTTTAAGGTGTAATCGACGGCTACAACCGAGGCGTTTTTTGCCTTGCTGTGTCTGGCTGCGATTTCAGCAGCTTTTTGAATCACGCGATCAGGAAGCGCGGTTCGACCGGGATTACGGACCAGGACATGTGAACCCGGAATATCCTTAACGTGAAACCAAACATCAGAAGAGGAAGCAAATTTCATTGTCAGATAATCATTCTGCTTATTGTTGTTTCCCAGATATATGTCATATCCTTCAAAATGAATTAGTGTAGGCGAAGATATTTTTTCGGCTTTTTTCTTTTTGGAAGATTCTTCTTTTTTCAGATAGCCTGCTTCAGTCATTTCGCTTTTAATTTCTTCAAGGTCTTTAAACGTATCAGTGTTTTCAATACTAGCCCGGATGCTGTCTAGATAATATAATTCCTGCCTGATAATTTCCATTTGCTTGAGCGCATTTGCAGCACCGGCTTTTGACTTATTATATTTTTTATAGTATCGCTGTGCATTTTGGTTTGGCGTTAGTTGTTCATCCATTGGAATGGATAATATTTCCTGTTCCTCTGAATAAAAATTAATGACATCTGCTTTTTTGCCCTGTGAAAGTTGGTACAGATTAGCGGTTATCAGATCCCCATAGATCCGGTATGTCTCTGCATCCTGTGAATCCTTTATCTTATGCTGGTTAAGATCGAAACGTTTTTCAAGACGGATGGTTTCTTTTTCAATCATCTTAAGCAGGTGATCCTTGCGTTGCTTCACTTTGTTTATCCGGTCGCGGCCGCCGATAAAATCTTCGATCAGTTGATTGATTGATGTGTAGGGAATTTGTTCGAACGATTCATAAAGCAGGTATTGAAAAGGAGTAAAATCAAGGTAACGAAGCGCATCCTTAACTAAAAAGTAAGTCTTGTTATCTGCAAAACGAAACTGTTCAAGGTCCTTGATTGTTTCACCTAGACGCTGATAATCGATGATGCCAAGCTCCTCGCAGCGAGCCGAAGGGTCAAGATCGCTTCGCAAGCAGATTTCCTTAGCCGTAGCCGGACCGGCTCCGGAGACAACCGAGAGAACCGCTTTTTCTGTGGATTTATCAAGATGATTAGTAATAAAGAGCTGCTGCAGAGTCTCTGATGTCAGTTGATCCAAAAGATATTTATTCTGAGCCGGAGGTTCAAAATAGTTTTTGCCGGGGATGATTTCCCTGTATGCATTTTCCGAAAGGGGGAAACGCTGGATCGCATCATGGATCGTTCCGGATGGTTCATCGATTAAAATCAGGTTGCTGTGCTTACCCATGAACTCGCCGATGATTATCTTTTGTACCGGATCGCCAAGTTCGTTGGTTGTATCAAAAATAAAATGAACAATTCTTTCAAGTCCAATTTGTCGAATCGCAGTCAGACGAGATCCTTCAAGGTATTTTCTTAAGACCATGCAGAAAAGAGGTGGCTTCTCCGGATTCTCTGGTTTTTCAGAAGTGATGCAGAATCTGCCGGTTTGTGGGTGTGATGATAATAAAAGCCGGTGGTTCTTTCCTTCCTTGCGCAAGTGAAAAACAAGCGAGAAATGATCGGGCTGATAAATTTTATCCACTCTTGATTGTGTTAGCAGGTCATGGGTTTCCTGGGTAAGAAATGATAAGGTGTATCCATCTAATGCCATTTTTCAAACTCCTTTGCATGTCGGGTTGCCATTGTAATATACAAAATACAATAGTAAAACATATTTATCTATTGGTTAATACCTTGTATCATAAGGGATAAGTTGACATTTGACAATTATCAGGAGGTGACAGAAGATGCATTTTACCAAAATGCAGGGTGCAGGAAATGATTTTGTGATTATAGATACACTCGAAGAGCAAGTGCCACAGAATTATGATGAGTTGGCCATAAAGGTATGTGATCGAAACTTTGGTATTGGTGCGGATGGTCTGATGTTGGTTCTTCCTTCAGAAACGCACGATATCAGGATGAGAATATTTAATGCAGACGGTTCAGAACCGGAGATGTGCGGTAATGGAATCCGTTGTTTTGCCAGATATGTTTATGAAAAAGGTATTGTGACAAAAAAGAGTATGGAAGTAGAAACTTTGGCAGGCACTATTATTCCGGAGATGATTATTGAAGATGGTGCAGTAACGGGAGTCCGGGTTGATATGGGAATTCCGGAATTGGCCCCGGAAAAGATACCGACAACGTTTACCGGTGATCCTGTTATTAATAAAGAAATTGAGGTGGAGGGTGCAACCTTTGCCATTACCGCTGTCAGCATGGGCAATCCTCACTGTATTATTTTCGTTGATGATATTAATAACATCGATATTGATAAGTGGGGACCACTGATTGAAACCCATCCGGTTTTTCCGAAAAAGACGAATGTAGAATTTGTTCAGGTCATTGATTCAGAGCAGATGATTATGCGTGTCTGGGAAAGAGGTGCAGGAATTACCCTGGCCTGTGGAACGGGAGCCTGCGCCACTTTAGTAGCCGG
>SKKY01000101.1 GCA_007123515.1 Clostridia bacterium | reverse complement strand
GAAGTGATTCGACCGATCAGTCTGTCATTACCCAGCAATCCGGTTTTAGCCCGTTCTTCCCACAGCTCGATTTCCCTGTCACTCATCGACTCTTTCTGAGCATCAGTAAGAGGCATATAGTCTCTGTCTCTTTTCTGTGAAACCACACCACCGAGCTCATCAAGCAAATTGTTGTACTTATCAATAAACTCAGTGATCTTATCATAAGCACCTTCCACATCGGAATTTACATTTACCTGAAAGGCTGTCTCTGTTGTTTCTTTCAGAGAAAAACGAATGTTATTGACTGTAAAGTCATTCGTCGAAAACTCAATATCGGTCGCCGCTCCAAAATCAATTCGGGCGTTAACTCCGGAATATTCTGTTCCGTTGGTTAGCTCCACAAAATCACCCGTATCTCTGTCCTGATGCTGAAGCTTTAAAACACTTCCCTCACCGGAAATAAAAGAGCCGGCAACCCCGCCTATTTCACTATAATCATTAATCGTAATTCCGTGATCTGATCCGGTAGTATCCGTTTGCAGAAAGAACCGGTCTGTATTAGCATCATAGACAGCCGTTACCCCAAGGTCTGCAGCGTTTATGTCTCTTACTATTTCACGAAGACTGACATCATTAGCATTAAGATTAATATCAAAAGTCTGACCCGACTTATTTTCAATCGAAAAGTTAATAACATCGTCTTCTCCTAGGCCAAACTGACTAGCCAGCGTAGTACGGTCATCGCCTGAGTCTAACTTTGCCCCACTGGCTGAAGACCAGTTGGAAGCTAAATCTTTGACTTTTACCTGATAGGTCCCTTGTGCCGCGTTGGCATTAGCTTCAACGGATACCGCATTTTCATTGGTAGTCGCAGCCGATTTAATCCAGGTCATCGAACTAGTGCTCTGGTTCATAAACGTTCCGGTAGAACTTGTACCGGTAAGACCAAACGCTGCTTTACTGTCTAATACAAAATTAGCCAGTTTCTTGTTCACATCGTGATACTGCTCTCTTTTATAAACAGATACCTGTTTTTGCTGAAATATTTTATCAACCTTCATACGCTCAACACTCATCAGCTGTTTGATGATGCCTTCGGTATCAAGACCTGAAGCGAGTCCTCCGAATCTGATCGCGCTCATTTATATCACCTTCCTATACTTCCTCATCTACATACAATCCTGCAAGTTCCATAAAATTAGCTACCATATCCAAAATCTTTTCTGATGGAATTTCTCTGATAACTTCCTGTGTATCGGTGTTCATCACCTTAATCATAATCTCTTTTGTTTTTTCATGAACAGAAAAGTGAAGCTCCGTATGTCTGAGCATCATACTTTCATTAGCCTTTTCAATTGAACGCAACACTTCACCCGTTGATACCGTATCTTTCCCAGTTGTACCATTTCCTTTTTGCTGTGGAGCCTGGACATCCTGTCTCTGGCCTGAAGTTTTCTGGACAATATCCGTATTCTTCTGATCCACATGACCAATCTTCATAATAACGCCTCCCTGCGATATATATATATACTGTATATCGGTCTTAATTTCTTTTTGTTTAGCCTTGTTTATGCCTGTTTATTTTTTTTATTATAAGGTAATATATAGGTATATTCGTGTTTTTGTAAAGGAGGTTTGCCGTGTTTCTCGTCTTGTTTTTCCTTACGATATTCGTAATTTTTATCATCATTGAATTTGCTGCGATCGCCTTTAACCTGACGGGTCTTAACAAGGAAGCATCCCGATTTCAGGCAGTCTCTCTTGTTACTAACACAGGCTTTACCACCACGGAAGCCGAATTAATTGTACGCCATCATACAAGAAGAAAAATCGCCTACTTTTTAATGATTACTTTTTATGTATCACTTCCTGTGTTAATCACACTACTCATTATGATTCTCTCTACTGGTTTTTACCTGAATGACTTGCTGATTTTACTCGGATTTATTCTTTTCTATTTCATTGTGGTAAGAAACCCAAAAACATTGGCTCTGGTTGAAAAAATCATCAAAGGGTTTATCATTCGCCATGAAATCGTACCGGCTTCCTCCATCGAGGATCTGTTTGATCTAAAAGGCAATTACAAAATTGTAAAAACTGTCATGGAAAATCATGAGCTTGCCGGAAAACGTGTCAGTGACTTAAAGCTTAATAACATTGATATTACGATTCTAGCCATAGAAAGAGGCAATAAACTTTTTAAAACCGTTCGAGGCAATGATACGCTCGAAATCGGTGATAAACTGATTTTATACGGAAATCTGCAATCGATTCGAAACATGTTTGATACATTTAAACCCTATGATGAACAAAACTATTAACAACAAAACTTCCCGGGCTAGTAAAAACCGGGAAGTTTTTTAGTGCTTTTTCTATTTTTTTAAGATGTCCGGATCGCTTCGATCGGACTAATTTTTACAGCACGGTTAGCCGGATACAATCCTGCCAAAAGACCAATAAAGAACGAGAAAACAAGGGCAAATAAAGCCAGCCACGGTGGTATCATAGAAATAGCAAACTCAGCTCCCATCCCAGGACCAAACATATTAGCTGTCACTTTATTGACAACAAACGACAATAGATAGCTAAGTCCAAGGCCGGCAAATCCTCCGGCAAGACCAATGAGTCCCGCCTCTGTGAGAAACAAAATCCGGATATCACTAAAGGTTGCACCAATCACTTTCATCACACCAATTTCTCTGGTTCTTTCATAAATAGACATGATCATCGTATTAATAATGCCTATCGCTGCAACGAAAAGAGTAATAGCACCTATACCGCCTAAAATAGCCTGAATAATTCTTGAAGTTTCTTCAATTCCTTCCAGGTTATCGGCCATTGAATAGGCCTGATACCCCATATCCCGGATCTCTTTAGAAAGATCTTTGGTTCGTTCTATATTTTCAGATTGAACCCAGATAAAGTTATAGTCATCGGAAGAAGGGCCTTGCACATAACCATTATCCGTTCTTGCACGATTGTTTTTTGCCGTGTTTCCCTGAATAAAGGTTCGGATGTCCTTAACCTCTTCAATCGGAGCATAGGCATTCCAGCTTCTATCCATTTTCAAAGGATCAATCATACCAATCACATTAAAACTAAATTTTCTTTCACGACCAGTATTATTCCTTACATTCAAAGTAATCCGCTCATCAACCATTGCGATCGTCGGATTGTGTTCATCAAGATGCCGATCTTCCCAGGGGATTTCATCATGTGGTTCCATCGGTTTTGACGGATCTCTGAAATTATACCCAACCATTCCGCCAAGAACAATATTAAATCGATCTTCGCTCTCCAGCAAGCGGCCCCGGGTAGTTTCAAATTCAAATTGCCTCATTTGTGAGGGATCCAAACCAACCAGGCTGATGTAACCTTGTCGTCTTCCCCAGGATGCCTCGCCACCAATTTCATAGCCCGGAGAGACCGCCAGTACACCGGAGAGACTTCGCAGTTCTTCTACTGCGTTATCATTTAATGCCTTCGCTTCTCCAATGGGTTTTCCTTCCTCATCAAACTGAACAAAAGAGTTAATGGTTATTTGATTTAAACTGCCCCATTGTGCCATGTTCTGAGTAATGCTCTCTTTCAGACCGATACCCAGTGAAATCATGACCACGATCGAAGTTGTCCCAATCAGGACACCTAAGACCGTCAGAAAGGTTCTGACCTTTCTTCGCAAAAGATTTTGCCAGGCCATCAAAAGGATATCGAGCTTACTCATAAAAATCTTCCTTCGTCTTATTTCGTTTCATTTTAAAGATGGTCACACCCTGTACCACAACCGCAGCTCCAAGCATACCTACAACCCATCCCATATTTCTCGATTGTTGCTGACCGGATTCGACAGGGTATCCTTCGTACATTTCATCCGGGTTAACTTCCATTTCTCGCATGGGCATCACCGTCATCGAAATATCCCGTTCCACACGAACTTCTTCGTTACTGGCATCAAGGTAGCTATAGACAACGGTTCCCTCCAATGGCCCTTCCTGATCAGGAATGATTCTTCCCTGGTAGTAATCCGTCATACCTCTTTCTAAGGTTCCAACGTAGTACATGGTGTTGTCTTTTTCAAAATCTCCTTCAATCGAAACTCTGAAATTGGATAGCTCCACTTTCCCGGTATTCACAAATTCAGAAGTAATGTTAACCATGTCACCAAGAAACACTTCTTTAGGATAATCAAGTGATAAAATTTCCATATTCGAATCCTGGACAACCGGAATGTTAATTAATTCTTCTGCCGTTAACTGACGTCCGCGTTCATCTTCATAAACAATCTCAAGGGGCACAATGTAGGTCTTTGCTGCCGCATTGGCATCTACAAACAGTTCCACATCTTTCCGGATAACACTGCGTCCTTCGATCTCTTCAATAAAGAAAGTATTTGAGCTGTTAACCGGCGAAAAAACAGTCCCGCCAACACTAGCATCATCGACGCGGATAACGCCTAACGATAACTTTAGATTTTTTACCTGCCTAGGATTTGTGTTTTCTATAAACAGACTTAACGTCACTCGGTTTCCGGCTAAAATCTGGTCCGCTGAAAGACTGTATTGATTAAGGATCACCCAAGGGGTCTTCCCGGCCGAACCACTGGTTCCACCGGTTCCAATGTAGACCTGTAGCGCCTGTGTCTGAGAGATACGATTGTCATCCTCAAAACTAAACTCGATTATCGCTGTTTCCTCTGCGATGCTTTCTCTTTCTTCAATCATAAAGGAAACCGTACCGGCTCTTTTACCCGGAAGATCGCCAATGTATTTTTTATTACTGGTATCAACCACTAAGTAATCGGAGCCTCCGTTAAAAGTAGCCGCCAGATTACCCGCTGTTTTCTCACCCATATTCTGATAAGCAAGCGTGGCCTGGTAACGACCGGATCCTGCTGGTTCCAGATCAACACGGTTAATAATCATCTCAGGACTTGTTTTTCCTAAATCAATGGTCAGAGACCGGGTAACGCTTGAACGCTCCTGCGGAATTCCGTCCATATTTTTATAATTGATCTTCCAGTCTACCCGATAATCGCCAAGATTGGCATCATCTTTTACTTTCATCCTGATCGAAACATTCTGTCTCTGATCAGAATTTAATTCCACTATTTTGGGCGCATCGATAATACTAATCGGATTAGGCCCTCTGTAATTTTCAATTTCCACAAAATATGTAAGATCATATGCAAAACCTACGCCATTATTAACCAGGCTAAACACAACATCAAAGGTTTCTCCGCGGGTAACGACTTCAGGAAGCTCCACCCCGGTGATTAAAATATTCGGTTTTTTCCCAAAACCCTGTTCATCACGGTCTTCTAAGGCTATGACCGGAAATGCCTGAAGCAGTAATAATGCAATAATAATAAGACTACCTATTTTCTTCATGATGATATCTTTCCTCCCTAATAATCATTCCATCCTGAAGATGGATGCTTCTGTCAGCTCTTTTTGCAACGGCTGGATCATGGGTGACCATAACCAGTGTCGAATGATGCGCTCTTGCTGTGGTAATCAGCAATTCTAAAATTTCTTCTGTGGTTTTACTGTCAAGATTTCCGGTTGGTTCATCAGCAAAAATAATTTTTGGACGATTAATCAGCGCCCGGGCAATACTAACACGTTGCTGCTGCCCACCGCTCATCTGGTTCGGCTTGTTATACATCCGATCCGATAGTCCCACAATCTCTAAAATCTCACGTCCTCTTTTTTCTCGATCCTTTTTCCCGACTCCCCGAAAAATTAAGGGCAAAACAGTATTTTCAAGAGCGGTAAGCTGCACTAACAGATTATAGGACTGAAAAATGAAACCAATGTTCTCTCTGCGAAAATCAGAAAGCCTTCTTTCTTTAACCTTTTGTAGTCTGGCTCCGGCAATCACGACTTCGCCCTTTGTCGGGCGTTCTAGTCCGCTCATAATATTAAGAAGCGTCGATTTTCCGCTACCTGATGTGCCGACAATCGAAATAAATTCTCCCTGAGGAATCTCAAGATCAATGCCCCGCAACGCTTCAATTCGTTCATCTCCTACCCGATAATATTTTTTCAACTCTTTAATTCTGACCAATGGATCTGAACTATTCAACAATTCTCACCTGCCTCTTTACGGTACCCTCTGATTTAATCGTTTTTAGTCTATGATAAATATATGAATGCCTTATGAATTTAATTTAAATAATTAAAAAAGGATGTTTACGGAACATCATCTGTCCGAAACATCCTTTATCTATTCTTATTTACTCTCACAAGCCAGGGTCGTGCAGTACTGGCAATTACCCTTTCCCGGGCATGAATTCCTGGTTACTACCGGATAGGCCTTTGTCTGAGGTTTATGACTCCAGCCCATAATGAAGGTAATCGTTTTCTCCGGTTCTAGAAGAAAGGAGTCGGTAACCGTAATTTCTGCTTCCAACCCGAGCAGATTGATAATCTGTTGCTGGTTTTCCAGCTCAAAGTCTCCGTATCCGGGACTAAAGCGCACCGTCGGATAAAAACCCCGGCTTAGCTCCTCTTTCTGACGCAACTCTACCCATCTTTCTGTCAGGTATTCCACGTAATGCGAGGCAAAGCTATCTGCCAGCGCTCCGAGGTAGTAACCACCGCCAGCCATCTTCTCCTGTATATAACGGGTAATCGACGAACCCAGGCTGACACAGGCCACCGTGACTTTGGTTGAATCTTTAAAAACCTCCTGCAAAAAGTAGCTTTCCACAGAAAAATCAGAGGTAAAGCTGATTCTGTCCCCCTCGCGGGAGAGAATCTGAAGATCTTTCCAGTAGATAACCGTTTGCAGCTTTTTTTTAATCGATTCAATCTCTTCTTTATGTTCTCTTAGTTCCGGATATGCATTCAGATCCATCTCCGGCATCAGATTCTTAAGACTTTTTACCATAGGCACTCCTGTTTACTCATGCAGAAAGGATGTCGCCATTGAAGGATCGCCCATCGGGAATATGTGTACACCGTGGACCATCTCTTTCATCGCTTCATACAGTTCTTTTGCGATCTCAATTCCGGCGTCCCGGCCTTTTTCCTCAAGGCGTTGCAACAATCTTTCCGGTACATGAATTCCATTTACATTCTTATTAAGATAATTCGCTAACTTCAGGCTCTTTAAGGGCATCAGGCCATAAATAATCGGAACCTTAATATGACTGGCCTGGCTCATAAAATCTTCCAGCTGCTTGATATCAAAAACTGGCTGTGTCTGAAAAAAATGGGCTCCGCTATCAATTTTCTTCTCAATTCTTTTAAACTCAACATCCATATTCGGTGCCGTAGGATTTAACACTGCTCCGATAAAGAAATCCGTCTGATCTGCCAAAGGATTTCCTTCGTAATCAAATCCGGCATTTAGCTTATGAGCAACTTCTATCAGTCCCATTGAATTAAGTTCAAAAACACCTTTCGCATTAGGATGATCTCCTTTTTTAGGTCCGTCTCCGGTTACCGCCAGTATATTTTTTACACCCATGGCATAGGCACCCAAAAGCTCCGACTGCAAGCCTAAAATGTTACGATCTCTGCAGGTTAAATGGAAAATAGTCTCCAAGCCCATTGTATTCTGTACAAGGTGAGCCAGTGCAATCGGGCTCATCTTCATTCTGGCCATCGGACAGTCTGCAATATTAACCGCATCAACCACCTTCGCCAGTGGATGTATTTTTTCATAGGTACCCCAGGGATCAGCACCTTTTGGCGGGTCAACTTCAACCGTAATCACAAATTTCTTTTCTTCTAATTTTTCTTTTAAACTTTTAGCCAAAATGCTACCTCCCTTCTTCTTTAAGCTTCTCTATCACACGAATGGTATGAGCTGCATCCCTGCAGTACCCGTTGGCTCCGGACTGATCCGAATACGCCTGGGTCACAACCGCTCCCCCACATAAGAACATCTGCTCAGGATATGTCTTTCTGATGTGAGCGATGACCTCCGGGATCTCCGTCATTGTGGTTGTCATCAGTGCACTTAGTCCGACAAAATCAGGCTGATACTCTTTGACGGCCATTAAAAATTCTTCTGCCGAAACATTTTTACCCAGATCAATCACCCGATATCCGTGATTCTTAACCATTACACTGACCATATTCTTACCTATATCATGAACATCCCCTTTTACGGTTCCGATCACCAAAGTTCCTTTGCTGGCTATCTTCTGGTCTTCCCCAAGCTGTGATTCCAGAAAATCAAAGGCTTTTTGAGAAACCTCCGCACTTAACATCAGCTGCGGCAGATAAAATTCTCCAGCCTCAAATTTCTTTCCAACTTCGTCAAGACCGGCAATCAATCCCTGATTGATAATGGTAAGCGGTGGTACACCCTCTTCTAAAAGTGCAGCGATCGTTTTAACGATCTGCCCGGACCCTCTGACTACTTGGCGGGATACGGCCTCAACATCCGTGGTTTCCTGATCAGAACCCATGGCATCTGAAGAACCAGCAGAGGATTCACCGGAATTTCTTTTTAAGTAATTACCGGCATGCGTATCACGACCGGCTATCAAGGAAGCGGCTTCCCAGGCATTGGTAATATCAGGATTGTCCGGATTAACGATGGCCAGATCAAGACCATGATAAATAGCTACGGCCAAAAACGCTGCGTTTACTTTCCCTCTGACCGGAAGTCCGTGAGAGACATTGCTGACACCCAAAACGACACCCAGGCCCAGCGTTTCCTTAACAAGCTTTACCGTTTCAATGGTTTCTCTAGCAGACAAATCATTGGTACCGACCGTCATCACCAGACAATCAACATAGATATCAGCTTTACTGATGCCTTCCTTTGTTGCCCGATCCATAATTCTTTGGGCTATCTCAAGACGACCTTCTTTGGTTTCCGGAATTCCGTTCTCATCTAGAGTCAGGGCGATAATGGCTGCGCCATAACGTTTAGCCAATGGCAAAATGGCCTCCATGCTGGCTGCTTCACCGTTCACAGAGTTAATCAGCGCCTTACCCTGATAGTATCGAAGCGCTTCCTCTATGACATCAGGATCCGTGGAATCAATAACCAATGGTGTATCAATACTTTGTTGAATCAGAGAAATCGCTTCTCTCATCATCTCTTTCTGATTGATCCCCGGTAATCCAAGGTTTATATCTAACAGATGAGCCCCCTGCTCTGTTTGCATGTAGGCCTCATCCTGCAGGTAGGATAATTCATTTTTTAAAAGGCTCCCGGCTAATTTTTTGCGCGCGGTCGGGTTAATTCTTTCGCCAATCATTTTTGGTAAAAGATGACTTCCTGTTTCTACTATCACACTCTTAGAAGCCAAAAATCTTCTTTGTTCTTCCTTTTTTCCAGAAAAGGGTTGTGCTTTTTCTGAAAGCACCCGCTTATATTCTG
>SKKY01000134.1 GCA_007123515.1 Clostridia bacterium | reverse complement strand
ATTTTTAATGCTTCTTTCCAGATGATTCAACGCATCATATATATTCATTACCATTCTACCCTCCTTTTCTATTTTTTTACAAAGAAATATAGGAAACATTCCTTTTTGTAAAACTTGCAAACTTTTTATAGCCTGCTTTTTTTGCCATATCCAATGCCAATCCGAGATCTCTTCCGACTTCTTCCGGATGGTGAGCATCTGAAGATAATGTAATTCCAATGTTATTTTCATAAAGCAATGATACTATCTCTTTGCTCGGATAGATTTCCTTTACGGGCTTATTTAGGCCATTGGTATTAATTTCCACTACAAGATCCGTTTTGGCTATCTTTTTAAGGTATGGAGCAAAAATATTTTCCGGTCTTTGTTTTATGGGTTTTATCCCAAAAATCTTAATCAAATCTATATGCCCTAGTATATCATAAAAATCTTTTCTTGCAGACTCTGTGACTAAACTTATATATTTTTCATATAGTTTATCATGATCCCATGTCTTATACTCTTTACGCTCTTTGTCACTGTCAAACATCCACCTGCCAATATAGTGGACCGATCCGATAATAAAGTCATAGTCATAGTAGCCCACTTTTTTTGCGATTTCCTCATGCTGATCCGGATAGTAATCAATTTCGATTCCTATCTTAATGACTACATCCTTTGTTTTTTCCCTGATCTCCTCATATAAACTAAGATCGAGTTTTTCAAACAAGTAGCGATCATGATCCGCAAAACCAAGCTCGTCCACTTTATTTTCCCGGGCATAGCGAATGTATTCCTCTATGTTTTCCGCAGTATGAGGTCTATGATCGTGACCGATAGCATGCACATGATAATCAATAAACATTTGTTTTCACCTTCTTATCCAAACTTATACTGAATCCCATACCCACCTTTTGGATTTTGCCAGTCAATCACTTTAAACGTGCAGGCATATCTGCAAGTGCCACATTCTACACAGCCTTCGTACGCCGTTAAAATTTTGTTCTCCTGGTCGCTCCATTCATAAACAGCTGCAGGACAAACATAGGTACAGGGCTTGTCTTTACAATCCAAACATTTATCAGAATCGGTCACAAATAAATGGGTTTCTTTGTAAGACTTATAGCGGTTTGAAAATAACTTATCGTCTAGTTTACTCATACCAATACCCTCCAGAAATTATACATATCTTTTGCAAGGCTTGTCTTAGAACGCTTAGCAAAGATTTCTCTCATCATTTTTTTCTGCATCTCTTTCTTTGGCGTTCCATCCACTTTAAAGAAATTATACATAGCATCTGATGCCAACTCGGGATACAGTGAAAATAGTTCTGTATTATGATCAAAATATTCTGAAGCATTTTTGTATTTTTTAAGGTCTTTAATGATAAAGCTTTCTTCCAGCTTAGACTGGTAAGAGGCCAATCCCTTTTCGCTGAAATCACCTTTTCCTGATGCCTCAACAATTGTTTCTGCAGCCAGTTTACCGGAAATCATCGCCATATTTGATCCTTCACGGTGAAAACCATTAACCATTTGAGCAGAATCACCTACTACAAGCACACCGTTTCCATATAATTTAGGCATCGCATTGTAACCGCCCTCGGGAATCATATGACCGGCATATTCTTTTGTTTCTCCACCCTGAATCAATGGTCTGACCATCGGATTACTCTTAAAGGCTTCCAACAGATCATTCGGACTGATTTTTTTCTCTATCATCTGGCTCATTAATGCTCCGGTTCCGATAGAAATGCTCTCTTTGTTAGTATAAATAAACGCTGTTCCTACCATACCTTTAGTTGCATCACCAATCACTTCAATGGTCGCTCCAAAACCCTTTTCCAGGGCAAAACGATCTTCTATTTTCTCTTCGTTAAGGTAGATGACTTCCTTAACAGCGACAGCCAGCTGATCTTCTTTCATATTCATCTTCTGCATCTTAAGTGCCTTTTGTGTCAGCATGCTGTTTACACCTTCGGCCACGATAACGACATTAGCATAAATATCGCCTTCGGTTCGTCCAGTAGAGACACCAATGACTTTTCCGTCTTTTTGAATGATATCTTCGACTACTGTTTCACAGATAACCAATCCGCCTTTTTTCTTTACCTCTTCACCCATCCATTTATCAAAATGGGCCCGGAAAACAGAAAACGCATTGTATGGCGCTTCGCCAAACTTTTCATTTCTGTGACCGACTTTTGTCACGGAACCTTCCGTCAATAACCAGTAGTTTTCTTCAATAATTGGTCTTTCCAAGGGAGCTTCTTTCCAGAAATCAGGAAAAATCTGTGAGGTAGGTTCACTGTATAGTATCCCCCCCATTACGTTTTTAGCTCCGGGATAGTCTCCTCTTTCAATGACGATAACGTCTAAACCATTGTCAGCTAGCGTATAAGCTGCGGACAAGCCCGCAGGACCGGCACCGACAACAATTGCATCAAATTTTTCCACTTGTTTCCCTCCTAAGAACTAAGTTTTTTCCTGAACGCTTCTGTTAAAAGCGGTACAATCTGCTGCAGATCTCCTACAATTCCATAATCTGCTACGTTAAAAATCGAGGCATTTTCATCTGTATTAATTGCAATGATAGTATCAGATGTCTGCATACCTACCAAATGCTGAATAGCCCCGGAGATCCCGATGGAAATGTATAGTTTTGGTCTGACGGTAAAGCCCGTCTGCCCCACCTGATGAGCCACATCAATCCAGCCTGCCTCTACGGCAGCCCGAGAGGCACCAAGCGTTCCTCCTAAAACATCGGCTAATTCTTCAACCAGCTTCATGTTTTCTTTCGTTCCTACCCCTTTGCCTGCAGCCACTATAATGTCAGCTTTATCAAGATAGACCCCACCAGAGGCTTCTTTAACTTTTTCCAGTATTTTTGTCATCACATCGTCTTCTTTAATGTCAATGGTTTCTCTTATGATCTTACCTTCGGATCCTTTTTGATACTCTGGCATATCCATTACTTTAGGACGCACCGTAGCCATTTGCGGCCTGTGATCCGTACAAACAATCGTAGCCATGACGTTTCCGCCAAAAGCCGGTCTTGTCTGACGAAGCAAACGAGTATCTTGTTCAATGGAAAGATCCGTACAATCAGCTGTTAGACCCGTTCTAACAAGGGTTGCCGTATGTCCGGCCAGATCACGACCAAGCGTGGTTGCTCCAAGCAAAATGATTTCCGGTGAATATTTATTAACCAGCATTGATAACGCTTCTGAATAAGGCTCCGTTCTATATTCTTTTAAGACCGGATCATCAATCACGTATACCGTGTCTGCACCATAGGCAAAACAATCAGGAATCATCTCTTCTACCTGATCACCAAGCAATACGCCAACCACCTCTGCCTGTAAATCTTTAGAAAGTTTTCTGGCTTCTCCTAAAAGCTCCCAGGATACTTCTGCCACTACTCCATCGCTCTGTTCAATCAGAACCCAAACCCCAGAGCATTTTTCCGAAGCTTCTTCAGCGGTTACAACTTTTTTAGGTTTTGTATCTTTCGGTTTAATGTACCCCTCTAAATCAATCGCTGAGGTAGGACAGACTTTTACGCATTTTCCACATTTAATACATTTTTCCATGTCAACAACGGCAATACCGTTTACTAAGTCCAATGCATCAACCGGGCAGACCTGAACACAAATACCACAACCGATACATTTTTTTGCATTAATAGTTAAAGACAATGTTTTACCTCCTCACAGATTAATTTGGGACTACCACAGATGGAACCAGTTTATTAACGATCATGTCGACTGTTTCTTCTGGTTTATCCGGGTTAAAGTGTATTTTTTCTCCACCCTGCTTTTCTTCAGGTGCAAAGATATCTCTGACCATTGTCGGGGATCCGTTAAGACCAAGCTGTTTCTGATCTAGTTGCAGTTCTTTGTTACCCCAGACTTTTGCTTTAAATCTGGCTGCCTTGATTAAATCCGGCATTGTTTCATATCTGACATCATTAATATCGCGATTTGAGGTAATGACCGCCGGCATTTGCGTTTGAGTAATTTCATATCCGGACTTTACCTTTCTTTTTACAACGATTTTGTTTTGTTCAGGATCACATTCCTGTACCCCGTTAATATAGGTCAGAAGCGGCATCTTTAACCTTGCAGCTATTCCCGGACCAACCTGAGCGGTATCTCCATCGATTGCCTGTTTTCCGCAGAAGATCAGATCAACCTTTTCTTCTTCTGAGATTTTTGCAACAGCAGTGGATAATACATAACTGGTAGCCAATGTATCGGCACCTGCAAAAGCCCTGTCACTTAACAAAATTCCTTCATCAGCTCCGTGACCTACAGCCTTGTTTAATATTTCTTCAGCCATCGGTGGACCCATGGTAATCACGGTTACTTTCCCGCCATACTGATCTTTAAGCCTGAGTGCTTCTTCTAAGGCATTCATATCGTAGGGATTAACAATTGACGGAACGCCTACTCTTACGAGGGTATTTGTTTCCGGATCAATTTTTACTTCTGTTACATCCGGAACTTGCTTAATACATACTACACTGTGCACCTGAACATCCTCCTTTAAATTTTACTGAAAATATTTCATGCTTGTTTTTTTGTATTCCTTTGTGCTAAACAACAACCGATATGATTTTATTTTATCATCACTCGTTATTTTATTCACCAGGGAATCCACTTCTTCTTGAGAGTTACAGTGAATCATAGCGAATAAATCATAGGGGAAGTTTTCCAAACGAGGACGATTATAGCAATGTGTTACCTCAGGGATTTGCGCAATTCGCTCTCCTACAGCATCAATATCTGCCGGATCGACTTCCATCACGATCATTGGATTAAAATTTAAACCCAGTCTGCGGTGAGCCAGAACAGCTCCGATCCGTCGCAGATAGCCTTTTTCCAAAAGATAATTAATGTTCTGGAGGATTATTTCTTCAGAAACGTCTAATTCTTCAGCGATCTGTTTGAAGGGCTCTTTTGTGATAGGCAGATCCTCCTGGAGTTTTTTTACAATGTTCTTCTGAATATCTGATAACATTTATTTCTCCTCTCCGGGAATCTTAAATACGGCTCGCAATTTAAAAGTTTTTAAAGAAGGGAGTTCGTTTACATGATAACCAATTCCTTCTTGTATTTCTCTGATAATGCTGTCTTTTTGCTCTGTACTTTCTGATATCAGAGTAAACCAAAGATTATATTCATGATTTCTTTCGTAATTGTGGGTAATCCCCGGATAGTTGTTTAAAAATTCTGCCGCCTGGTCGATCTCTTCAGGCGGTATCTTAACAGCGCAAAGCAAACTTGTGTATCCCAATTCTTTTGAGGAAAAAACGCCACCCACTCGACGGATCAGTTTGTCATCTTTAAGCTTTTGGATTCTTTCAATCACTTCTTCTTCGGAAAGGCCAAGTGTTTCCCCTATTACTGAAAATGGTCTCTGCGTTACCGGAAAGTCATGTTGTATCAAATTCAATAATTTTTTATCTGTACGATCCATTATTGTGCCTCTCTTTTATTCATAATACACCAGGAATCTTCGCCCATATAGTCGCCATCATAATTATAATAGGCTCTGGCACGGCAGCCACCGCAAATGCTTTTATATGAGCAAATACCGCAGCCTCCTTCGTATTCCTCTGTCCTCATCTTTTTAAAGACTTCGCTCTGAGCCCAGATCTGATCAAAAGGTGTTTCCTTAACGTTACCTACACGAAGGTCAAAATAGGCACAGGGCTGCACATCTCCTTTTGGAGAAATGATACAGTAACTACTGCCGGCGATGCAACCCTTAGTAAATCTCATCTCTATATCTTTTTCTTTGGCAATTCTCATAAACTGAGGCGCGCAAGTTGGTTTTAGTTCAATCGGTACGGTTTTTTGTTTTTCGAGAATCTGGTTAAGTACTTCTTCGTACTCGGATTCGCTTAGCATGTCGCCTTCGATCTGTAAGCCTCGGCCGGTAGGAATCAAAAAGAAAATATGATGGGCTTTGGCTCCCTTGTTAACGGCAAAATCAGTTAGGGCATCAAGCTCATTTAGATTCCATTTCATAACGGTTGTATGAATCTGAAACTCGAGACCGGCCTCATTACAAAGGTCCATCCCGCGAACTGCCTCTTCAAATGCCTGATCATATTTTCTTAGTGAATTATGTTTAGCAACATCCAGGCTATCTAGACTGATCCCGATTCTTAAGGCTCCGGCTTCTTTTAAATGGCGAACTAGTGTTTCGGTCAGAAGTGTTCCATTAGATCCGATCACCGGTCTTAGACCGACTTTTGAAGCATGAGCAATCAGCTCAACGATATCTGGACGCATCAGCGGCTCTCCGCCACTGAAAATCATAATCATAAATCCGGCTTTCTTTATTTCATTAATTAGTGTTTTAGCTTCTTCCGTCGTCAATTCTCCGATAGAAGCCTCTCCGCTTTCACGGTAACAATGATCGCAATACATATTACATTGATTAGTACTGTTCCAGGATATAATCATTTTGGCTCACTCCTTCAGGCCGATTTCTTGATCAGTCAAATAACATGCCGGATCTTCCATCCAGAAATCATCAAAAATGGCTTCTGCTCTGGGACGGAAATTTCCGTTACATAAAGACAAATATTGGCAAGCTGCACATCTTCCTTTTAACAAAGGTTTTCTGTCTTTCATACCTTGTAAAATCGGATGCTTTGCCTCTTTCCAGATCTGACTAAAAGGTGTTTCCCTAATATTACCGAAGGTGTGATTCATGGTAAATTGATCAGCATGAACATTACCGAGCCAGTCAATCTCACCAATTGCAATTCCGGAGCGGTTGCCTCCATTACGGCTGATTAATTCATAGATTTTCTTTGCTTTTTCAGGATCTCTTTTAAGATATCTAAGATAAATATATACTGCATCACAGTGATTATCTACTGTCAGGACTTCCTTACCATTACCTTTAGCATAGAAATCAATAGTATGATTAACAATCTTATCGATTACTTCGCGCTTTTGCTGATAAGAAATATCTTCATTAACCAGCTCTTTGCCTCTTCCGGAATACACCAGATGATAAAAACAAACTCTGGGAATGTCTTCTTTATCGATAAGATCAAAGATCCCATCAATTTCCTGATAATTATGTTTATTTATCGTAAAACGCAAACCAACCTTCTGGCCTACTTCTCTACAATTTCTGATTCCTTCTAAGGCCATATCAAAGGCTTTTTGATTCCCTCTGAATTTATTGTTGGTTTCTTCGAGGCCGTCAAGGCTAATTCCAACATAGCTGATTCCAAGGTCTTTTATTTTCTTGGCAACCTCCGGAGTAATTAACGTCCCGTTAGTGGATATGGTAACGCGCATTCCTTTGCTGATTGCATATTCTGCAAGTTCAAAAATATCAGGCCGAATCAATGGTTCGCCTCCTGATATTAACAGGACGGGCACTTTAAAATCAACAAGGTCATCAATTAATGCCTTGCCTTCCGCTGTGGTTAACTCACCTTCAGCGGGGCCACTTTCAGCCTGAGCATAGCAATGAATGCACTTTAAATTGCAGGCTTTTGTGACGTTCCAGACGACAACCGGACCATGATCAGCCACGGCTCCGTGTTTGGTGCCGGCTGAATGTACACTGTATCGCAACTGATCTCCGTAATGTTCACATTCGGTGACTAAACGGCTGATACTGATCAATGATATCTCCCCCATCCTAAATGATAATAAACTTTATTATATCATAAGCACCCCGAAAAATTACAAAAAAGTGTAAAAAAGAAACCCAACTAATGTTGAGTTTCTTTTGATTGATTATCTTAATTTTCTTTGCAAGGTCATTTCAAGAACTTGTTCGTTTTGTTCTACAGTGATTGTTACTTCTGAATCTCTTATGCCCGCAACTCTATAAACGGCTTCGTTAGCTCCAAGCTCAAACTCAGAAACGGGAACATCGTCGATTGCCAGTAGCCTTGCTTCAGGCTCTAAGCCTTTTTCTGCTGCTTCAGAATCAGCAGCAACTTCAGCGATCATGATCTGGTTGTCTGATTCATAAAAGATTATTCTGGGGTCTGCCTCTATCATTTTTGTGATATAGAGATAATCGTCTTCATCTATTTTTACCGTGACACTATCTATCTTATCTCTTTTAAATGTAAAAAATTCCTGACTTTCATACGAATCAATGCCTGAAATATCTAAAAGATAGGAAGAATTATCAAGTGTCACAAGAATCCCATTGCCCATATTTTCCATGTGTCTAACAGTAAACCGGTGACGCAGGTGCTGATTTTTATCTATCGCTGCACGTAAGACTTCTTCTCCTTTATAGGTCTGACCGCTTTCTTCGTAGTCAAAATCATTTGTAAAGTAACCGATGGCCGTATCAAAATCACCGGCCTGGTAGGCTTCATAATATTCCGATAGTAATTGCTGGTAGTCTTCGAACTCGTCCTCATTAATGTTTTGGTTACCGCCGCAAGCTGTTACGAAAAAGACACTCATAACAATCAGTGCCATTAATATCATTTTCTTTTTCATTACATTCTCCTCTTTCTTATTTTTTTTAATTACATCTATTTAAACATATTTTTTTAAACAATGAAAAAACTTTTTATATATTTTTTTTATGGGTATCTATCATATAGATTACTTTTTATTAATTAAGGGGGTGCAGGAGAATACTCTCCTATTTTTATGAAATATATTACATTTATTAGACATGCTAAATCATCATGGGATGAACAAGATCTGACTGACTATGAACGACCTTTAAAAAATCGTGGTAAGCGCGATATCGTATTGATGGTTGAGAATGTTATCAAAAACATTGAACAGCCGGATGGCATCTTTGTTAGCAATGCTATAAGAGCCTCTGAAACCTTTGATCTAATCAATCAAGACATGAATTATCCAGACACCATTGTTTTCCGACGTGATTACCTCTATACATTTGACTGGCATGAATTGCTGACCATTATCCGATCTTTTGATAATAACTTGAATGACGTATTTGTGATTGCTCATAATCCGGCCTTAACTGAAGTTATCAACTATCTTTCCTTTGAAAAAAAATTATTAAATCTGCAAACAACCGGAGTGTGCCGACTTAAGCTTGATGCTGATTCCTGGAAAAACATTAGTAAAGATTGCGGAGAGATCCTATTGTATCATTTCCCAAAAGAATATCGGGTATTATAGATAAGTAAAAAGGACACACAAATTGACAAAAATGTCAGTGGCGTGTCCTTTTATTATCTCCGAACTCCCTAAAACCTCAGCTATTTGAGATCTCTCTTAAAATAATGCCAAATCCAAGCAACATTAACAAGTTCCCAGCCTTCTTGCCCATATTCATTTAACTTCCTGGTCGTGGTTTCTCCTGCGCCTATAATAGAAACACACAAATATTCGTATTTTTTCACCTGTTATCAACCCTTTCTTTTGAGTGTTATTCTAAGTGACATACTCCCACCACTTATAGAAGTGGGGGCTTCTTGTTTCAATGACTACCGCCTCATTAGCTGAGGTCTTACACAATCTCCACAAGCGTTAGTT
>SKKY01000106.1 GCA_007123515.1 Clostridia bacterium | reverse complement strand
TTGAAGACCGGATCGCATCAAATACCGGACCGTAATTTTCTAAAAGAAAACTAATAAACTGGTCTACATAAATTCCAATTTCAAATCGTATATTTTCAGGAAAATTTCCCATATAATGCCACCTCCATTTCAAAAAAGATAGCTGGAACAAAATGAATATGAACCAGCTATCTTTAAATAGTCTATCTTATTGTAGAGCCGCTAATACTTTATCTGCTGTTTCAGCAGATAACCAACCTGCCCATAGATCCTGATTTTCCTGCAAGAAGTAAATTGCAGCTTCTTCAGCCGTAGCTTCATTTTCCTGCATGTAAGCTAAAGCATCACTTGTCCTTTCGCTGCCCATTTCATAATTAGATAAGAAATCCATAATTTCCGGAGCTCTTTCAGCAGCTTCTGCACTAATCGTTACCGTTACAGGAACTGGTGGAAATTCTGTTCCGAAATTCTCATTCCAAATTTCCTCATCATAAGGAGGCTCTTGCAATAATGTCATGTCATAAAGTCCCATAATCCAGGTTGGTTCCCAATAGTAAGCGACGATAGGTTCGCCTGCTTGATAGGCTCTTACGATTGATGCGGACAATGCTGCATCAGAACCAGGTCTGAAATATTCATACGTATCTGTAAGTTCATACGTCTCCACTTTTTTTGCTAATATTTCATCAACAGCCCAACCTGGAGGAGAACCATAAATTCTTCCTACTCCAGGATTTTCAGCATCTTCGAATAATTCCCAGTACCCCGGAAGATCAGTGATTGATACTAGGCCAGGCGCTAAAGGCTCAATGCCTCTTTCAGCGTCACCTTCTATCAGATAAGTAGGTACATAAAGACCTTGTGCATTATCATCAAAGTTTGTTGCCATGTATAGAATGTCTCCGTTGTTAATGGCATCAGTATAAGCATCGCCAAAATTATCTGTCCATACCTCCATGTATACATCAATATCACCTTGTGTATGACCCGTAAATGTTACCGGTGAAGAACCTGTAATAATTTCTGTGTCATAACCATAACCATTTTCTAGTATGAACGCTGATACTGCATTGTGAAACTGAATACTGTCCCATCCGGCATCCGCTAATTTTAAGGTGCCTTTCGGTTCCTCTCCATTATCTCCTGTTGGAGTTCCTCCGCAAGCGGCAAGACTAAGAACAAATACACTTAGCAAAACCAGACTAAACATTTTAAATTTCTTTGTACTTTTTGTCAGCAATTTAATTTCCTCCCCTTATTTTTATTACAAACACATTCATATTATAACATAAGTTGCTTGTTGCTCAAAGAGCGTAAATCATTTATCTTTCCTAAAAGTCAAAAAAGAACGATGTGGAAAGAATCACCATGATACCTGCCATTAATAAATATACCCCTATAATAGAAATAATAATCGAAATAACCGAAAAAGCTGAATAAAACATTCCGATTCCAAATGCCAGATGAATAAAACCAAAAACCAGGCTTGAAGTATGATTTAATCCGGCCTTTCGCCTGAGATTTGCCACATTAAATCGGTCAAAGGCAAGCAATATGGCAAAAATACCAATAACAATTCCCAGTGCAGTTACCGTAATCTGAGTGTTTGAAATAATAAAGATACCAATGGCAATCATTAACAAGCTAAGAACCAACTTTATTTCCCTTCTGTATAGATCCTTCCATTGTATAAACACGATAATTAAACGAAACAATCCAAACCCTATAATGATTGCACTAACAATAAAAGCTAAAAAAGATATAACATTTTCCGGAAACACTAAAAAAATAACACCAATAATAATTAAAATAAGACCAAAAAATAGTCCTAACGATTTAACCCTTTCAAAAGATTCCACAATATGACCTCCTGCTTTCAATTTATGACTTAGTAAATAATACCCAATTTATATAATTTTTAACAACTCCACCAGGCTTCTGTGTTAATATAAAGAAAAAATTATGGAGGTATTTGATGTTAACTCGCGATGAAGCTTATCAGCTTTTAAAAAAATATAATCAGAATGATGCGTTGGTTTGCCATGCTTTGGCTGTTGAATCAGTTATGCGTTACTTTGCAAAAAAACAAAATGAAGATGAAGAATATTGGGGTTCTGTTGGGCTTGTTCATGATATTGATTATGAACGCTATCCGGATCAGCATTGTCATAAGAGCAAAGAAATTCTTGAAGAAGAAGGCGTTGATCCTGAATTGATTCGATCTGTAATTTCACATGGCTGGAATATTTGCATTGATGTTGAACCAGTGAAGTACATGGAAAAAGTTCTGTATACCATTGATGAATTAACAGGACTGATTAATGCCACAGTCTTAATGCGACCGGACAAAAGCATACTCGAACTTGAAGTAAAGTCAGTAAAAAAGAAATTTAAAGCAAAGAACTTTGCAGCCGGAGTCAACAGAGATATCATCCTGACCGGATGCGAAATGATTGATATGGATCTTGATACAGTGATTGCCTGGACAATTGAAGGGATGAAAGAATCGGCTGAAGAGCTGGGGCTTGCCGGGACTCAATAATAAAAAGAATGGCACCTTTCGTTTTTATACGAAAGGTGCCATTCTTTTATAAAGCCGGAAGTGTCTGTACATACTTAAGTAGTTCTTCCCTGTTTCCAGCTCTTTTTACATATTTATGAGATCGCAGCTCTTCTGTGAGAGCATCGGAAACTAGAAAGGTATCTGTTCCAAGCTCTGCAATAATCATGTCATCATCCAGACCGTTTCCAACCATCAGACAGGCTTTGGCCTCTTTACCACTTTTTTCCAGCATCTCTTTATAATACTGTATGTTTGGTTTGCTAAATGATGCACTCTCGTAGGTTGTAATATAAGAAAAAATATCCGGATCGATTCCGGCCCACCGGACCCTCGATTCAGTAGCAACCATCGGAAACAAGGGATTTGTCGCTAAAAGCAAATCATATCCTTTGTTTTTCAATTCATCGGTTATCTGTTTTACCAAAGGATCCGGTTGTGCAAATTTTTCAAATTGCGGAAAATCATATTTGTAGAAGTTTAGAAAATCATCAACCACTTCTCCTGAGTCTTTTCCATGATATGTTTCAAAAGTGATCCAAAACCGCTCCTCATTAGTCATTGTGCCATCATTTTCAACCATCGACTGAGTTCCGGCCTTTATTGATTCAACTAACTTTTGAGGATCAAATCCCAGTGGTGCTATTTTTTTTACTAATTCCCTGAAATATTCCTTTATGAAGGCCTCATGATCAATCGGAAGCAATGTGCCATCAAGGTCAAAAATTACTGTATTCATCATTTTCTCCTGTTTTCTTATTTTCCTTCTTTTCTTCTAACCGTTACACTCTCTCCGCCGATGCCCCAGTTGTCAGTATCTACCTCATCAATCACAACAACCGTGGTATTGGGATTCTTGTTTAGAACATCCACCAATAATTGTGTGACACCCTGGATTAATTCGGCCTTTTTTTCTGCAGTAGCTCCCTCTTTGGTAATCTTAATGTTTACGTATGGCATAAGTAACTCCTCCTTTTTTTATCTTCTTATGGCGTTGAAGCCTTTGTTCTTCTTGTTCCGATTGTCAGGGATATTACCCCGACCATTAGGACGATGCAGGCAAAAATCAGAGAAGAGTTGTAATTCCCTGTACTTGTAATTAAGTATCCTGCAATGATTGGTCCAATAATTTGTCCAAGTGCATAAAATAATGTCAGCTGCCCTATGATTCTAGAACTGTTCTCCGGAAAGAGGATCTTTGCTGTCGATATGGTAAGCGTTGTAATACCCATAAAGGTTCCGCCAAATAACAGGGCACCAACAAAAGCTCCAATATTATTAGGCATAATAACCGGCATCGCTACTCCAACAATCTGAATAATAAAGGCCAGTCTAAGCATTCTGATCCTTCCGAATCTGCCTGCAAGCATCATCCATAAAATACAGGAAGGCGCTCCGGCTAATCCAACAAAAGCCCAGCTAAATGAGGCTGATAAATCAGTGAGTCCAGGTAAATTGCCTACAATAGCCACTAGAAAGGTAGCACTAATGATGTATCCGATACCTTCGGATGTGTATGAAACAACGAGCCACGGAAGAGAAATCTGCCTCTGATTTCTTTCAGATAAAGGCAGATCAGGAATTTTAATTTCAAACTTTTCATCTTCAACCCATTTAAAGACAGCCAGCGATAAAAGAAAGGCTAATAGGCCAACTCCATACCATGTCCCCTGCCAGCCAAAACTTTTTGACAAAAAGGGCACCGATATCCCGCCAAGAAAAATTCCTGTTCCTACTCCCATGTAAAAAAATCCGGCCAGATGTCCTTTATCTTTAGCCGCCAAATAGTCCATAGTGATACTGGAAATCAAGACAAAAGCAGCGCCTCCGGTAAATCCGGCTAAAAACCTAAGCACATACCAAACCCAAATAAAGCCTGTGGCTCCCATCAAAATAATTGAGAGAACATTTATTAATAATATTTTTTTAAGAGCGATCGAACGATCACCACTCCAGGCATAATATCCTGCAAACATTGACCCTAACAGATATCCGGCATAATTAACAGAAGCCAGAAAGCCTGCGAACTGATCAGTAAAACCCAGTTCTGACTGCATGACCGGATAGATGGCTGTATAGGCAAAGCGACTTAATCCCATAACGATCAATAGTGTTAACAAGCCAGCAATTAACCGCTTCTGATGTTCCTGTAAAATCATTTTATGAAAAGCCCCCTTGTTATTTGCAGATTACTATCATAATATATAAAACAAGATATCATGTAAAGTGATAATAAATGATCTTTGGTATCACTTTTATAGATAAAGGAGCGCTATTATGGATATCAAAGATTTAGAAGTTTTTTTAATCACGGCAAAAGAAGGGCAGCTGTCAAAAACGGCAGAAAAACTGCAATTTGTCCAATCAAGTATTACCAACAAGATTAAAAAATTAGAGTCGCATTTTGGAACACCGTTATTTTATCGTCACGCAAACGGAGTTACCTTAACCTCAGCAGGCAGGGATCTGCTTCCTTATGCCGAAAAAATTCTTCACACCTTTGAAGAGGCTGAAAAAAGCGTCGGCAATTACCACATCCCTTCAGGAAATTTAAAAATCGGATCAATGGAAACAACAGCGGCTATTCGTCTGCCATCACTTTTATCTTCTTACTGTGGAAACTATCCGGAAGTTGAACTGATTATCGAGACCGGACCAACAGAAACCCTTATAAACAAAGTCATTCATTACGAACTTGAAGGAGCCTTTGTGGCTGATTCGGATAATTTTGTAAATTTAAATAAAGAGCTTTTTGTTTCTGAAGAATTATTCATTATTGGATCCCGACCAATTACTGCAGAAAATATCGAAAATTCAAATATTATTGTTTTTAAAAAAGGTTGCAGTTACCGTAGAAAATTTGAGGAATACATGGCTTATAAAGGTTTTTCTTTTCGGCGAATTATGGAGTTCGGTTCTTTAGAATCAATCATAGGTTGTGTTCAGGCGGGTCTTGGGTACACCGTTCTGCCGCTTTCTGTAATCACAAAAATGAACATCAAAGAATCATTACGGACCGAAAAACTTGATCGTCGTTTTGGTGATATCCGAACTGTTTTTGTCTCAAGAAAAGACTTAATAAAAACAAAAGCGTTTAACGAGTTTGTTGCGCAACTAAAAAATCAGTAGAACAGAACCCATCTGCTCTACTGAAATATTTACCCTATTTGCCTAAATTTTTGATACCTTTCTTCTCTGATTTGTTCAGGTGTTTTCTTCTTAAAAGACTCCAGACTCTTTGCAATTTCTTTTTTGCATCCGAAAACCACAGTTTCAAAATCACGGTGAGCGCCACCGGATGGTTCAGCTATAATCCCTTCAATAATACTGAGCTCCAGCAAATCCTGCGCTGTCAGCTTCATAATATTAGCCGCTTCCTGCGCACGTGTTGCATCTTTCCAGAGAATGCTTGAAAGTCCTTCAGGTGAAATAACGGAGTAAATCGCATTTTCCAGCATAAATACATGATTCGCAACGCCTAAACCTAACGCTCCTCCGCTTCCGCCTTCACCAATAACTATAGCCACCACCGGAACTGTTAACTGACTCATTTCCATCAGATTCCTGGCTATGGCTTCAGCCTGTCCGCGTTCCTCAGCACCCATTCCCGGATATGCACCCGGAGTATCAATAAAAGTAACCACCGGACGTCCAAATTTTTCAGCCTGCTGCATTAACCTTAGTGCCTTGCGATAACCTTCAGGACTGGCCATTGCAAAATTTCTTTTTATGTTTTCTTTCGTAGTTTTTCCTTTTTGCTGACCAATAACTGTCACTGCCTGCCCATTAAATCTTGCTACTCCACCAATAATGGCTTGATCATCTTTAAAATAGCGATCGCCATGCAGTTCTGTAAAATCCGTGAATAATGACTCTATATAATCTGAAGCAACAGGTCTTTTTGAATGCCTGGCCAGCTTTACTCTTTCCCAGGGAAGTAATTCTTGGTAATGTTTTTGTTCTGCTTTTGCAGTCTTTTCTTTAAACAGGGATACTTCTTTTGCCACCTCTACAGAAGCTTTTGCTGCTAACTCTTCTAAAATTGCAATGTGTTCATGAAGAACATCAAAGGCATTACTGCCACTGTTTTCATTCATCGCTAACCCTCCATTCTCTATCTGTGCAATGCTATCATATCGCCTAAAAAACGGGTCATTTCTCTTCTGTCTATAATTTTATCCAGAAAACCCTTTTCTTTTAAAAATTCCGACTTCTGAAAACCCTCCGGAAGTGTTTGTCTGATTGTCTGTTCAATGACTCTCGGACCAGCAAACCCAATTAAAGCATTTGGTTCAGCAATATTTAAATCACCCAGCATTGAAAAACTTGCCGTCACACCTCCGGTAGTGGGATCCGTTAGAACCGAAATGTACAATCCTCCGGAACGATCTAGTTTTCCTAACGCGGCTGAAGTTTTCGCCATTTGCATTAGTGATACAATTCCTTCCTGCATTCTTGCTCCACCGGAAGAAGAAAAAATAACAACAGGAAGTTGTAAAGTGATGGCTTTTTCTACTGCTCTGGTTATCTTTTCACCAACGACAGCCCCCATGCTTCCCATTAGAAAATCTGGATTCATCACACAAATAATCGCAGCCTCTCCATTAAACGAAGCTTTACCTGAAATAAGCCCTTCTTTCTCAGATGTTTTACTTTTAATGGCCTTAACCTTTTCTGTATAATCAGGAAAATTCAAATAATCAAATGTAGTCAGTTCGCTATCATATTCTTCAAAGGATCCCGGATCAACTAATAACTCCATACGTTCTCTTGCGTTTAAACGAAAATGATAGCCACAGAAATAGCAAACATTTAGTTCATTTAGCAATTCATCATTATCAAGCGTTTCTTTACAATCAGGACACTCTATCTGGTATGCCTTTAATTCTTTACGTTCTTTCTTTTTCATAAATTCTTCTACCATTTTCTTCTCGCCTCCCCTTTTAATCATTAAGAAATTTGTCGCTTCAATGACTGAGCAATAAAGCCAGTTGTAATTCTATTGTCAATAAAATCCTCATTCTCTAGTATCTCAAGCTGAAAATCGATATTCGTTGAGATCCCGGATATAACCGTTTCTTTTAACGCCCGACGCATCCGGTCTATCGCTTCTTCCCTGGTTTCTGCCCAGACAATGATCTTGCCAATCATAGAATCATACTGAGGAGGAACAAAATATCCATTATACAAATGACTATCGACCCTTATCCCATAACCGCCCGGCATAAAAAAAGCCTCTACTCTGCCAGGTGATGGTCTAAAATTATGGCTGCTGTCCTCTGCATTGATCCTGCACTCAATAGCATGGCCTCTAAATTTGATATCATCTTGAGTAAACGATAGCTTTTTACCGCTTGCTATTTTTATCTGCTCTTTAATAAGGTCGATATTGGTAATCATCTCTGTCACAGGATGCTCTACCTGAATCCGGGTATTCATTTCAATAAAATAAAACTCCATATTTTTATCCACTAAAAATTCTACCGTTCCTGCATTGTGATACCCCACTGCTTGGGCTGCTTTAATCGCCGCTTCGGTCATCAATGTCCTTGTATGCTCATCCAAAATAGTACAAGGAGCCTCCTCAATCACTTTTTGATTGCGTCGCTGTACCGAACAGTCCCTTTCACCTAAATGAACCACTTGTCCGAAATGGTCCGCAAGTATCTGAATTTCAACATGTCTTGGATTTTCAATAAACTTTTCTATATACATAGAACCATCATTAAAAGCTGCCTCAGCTTCGGTTTTGGCCATCATAAACTCTCTTTTAAAACTGGCCGGATCATAAACTACTCTCATTCCCCTGCCACCACCTCCAGAGGAGGCTTTAATCATTACCGGAAAACCAATATCAACTGCATTCTGATAGGATTCTGCTGCATTTTCTGTTGCCTTTACAGAACCTGGCACTACAGGAACACCGGCTAGCTGCATTTGCCTCCTAGCCTCGGATTTATCTCCCATTTTAAAAATCTGCTCATAACCCGGACCGATAAAGACTATATTTTCTTCAGCACATCTTTTGGCAAATTCTGCGTTTTCTGATAAAAAACCATATCCCGGATGGATGGCGTCTGCCCGGACTTTTTTAGCAGCAGCTATGATCTTTTCAATATTCAGGTAACTATCTGCCGCCTTGGCTTTGCCTAGCAAAACACTTTGATCTGCCAATAGTACAGCCAGTGACTCAGTATCAACATCCGAGTGCAGTACGACCGATTCAATGTTCATCTCTTTACAAGCTCTTACAATTCTTAGAGCAATTTCTCCTCTGTTAGCTATTGCTATCTTCCTACACATTATTTTTTCTCCTGATTTTCATAACAGGCTGACCAACTTCTACAATTTCTTCATTTTTAACTAGTATTTCAACTATTTCTCCATGCACATCGGCTTCTACTTCATTCATAATTTTCATTGCCTCAATAATACAGAGAACCGTATCCGGAGCCACTTGATCTCCTATTTTGACAAAAGGAGCATCATCTGGTGATGGAGATGCATAAAATGCACCCACAAGAGGCGCTGCAACAATAAGAAGCTCCTCTTCCATTATTGGTTCTTCTGCGATGGTTTGTATGACTTTTTCAATCTCCGGAGCTTGCTTTGAAACAAGATGACATTCCTCAGGTTTTGCAAGAGAAAGAATCAAGTCACCTTTTTCTATTTTCATTTCTTTGATAGTACTTTGGTCAAACAAGGTAATGAGTTGTTTAATATTTTCAAAATTCATCTAATATATCTCCTCTATTCAAAATATGTTATCTGTTATTATTACTAGGTCATAACACCTTGTTGCAATAATACTCTTTTATGAATAATTTTACAAGCATTAATTATTAAGCCTCTTTTTTTGTATAAAAAAATCCCCGGGATAACAGACATTCCGGGGATTAATAATTTATTATGCTTTTGCTATTTTTTCACCAAAGGCTACGGCCTCTTCCTGCTTTTGCGGATCAGGATTCCACATGTTTCTGAATCCTTCATCAATCACATCAAGACCTGCAGCTTCAAGGAGACCAATAATCTCTTTGACTGACTCTCCACTCCAACCATAGCAACCAAAAGCAGCCGCCTTTTTATTTTTAAATTTTCGTTCTTT
>SKKY01000124.1 GCA_007123515.1 Clostridia bacterium | reverse complement strand
TCATGTTTTCACACGCTGCAACCACTGCCACAACGTTTGTTTTCAATTTTGCCTGAGCAATCGCCGACATAGCTCCAATAACCGCAGCCGCTCCGCTCATGTCACTTTTCATCTCCAACATGCCTGCTGTTGGCTTTATTGAATACCCTCCGGTATCAAAAATCAGACCCTTTCCTACCAGGCCGTTTATTTGCTCAGGATGATCCGGGTCATTGCTGTAACGCATCACAATTAATTTTGGTTTATTAGCCGATCCTTTCGCTACGGCTAAAAACGCTTCCATCTTCAACTCTTTAATCTGATCCTGATCGAACACTTCTACTTCAAATCCACTTTCAAGTCCGGCTCGCTTCGCCGCTTTAGCCAAGGCTTTTGGAGTCATAACATTAGCCGGCTCGTTAATCAGGTCTCTGGTCAAAAGGGTATTGTCAGCAAGTATTTTCCCTTCTTCCAATCCAGCTTGATCGGCACCATCAAGATAACACAGCAAACTTTCTAACGCCTCATTGTCTTTTTTTGTTTTATACTTATCGAATTCATACCCTGACATGATAAAAGTTTCTACGGCCATTCGGGTATTATCCTGCGCTTGTTCATCGAGCCGAATATCCTGCATCTTTGTTAATAAGGCTGGCACTTTTTTTCTGCGTGCCTCTTTAACCGCTGCAGCAATCGCTTTTTTATAAGTTTCCGGTTTTACTTTTTCACTTTTCCCGATTCCGGAAACAATGTATTTTTTTATTCCGTTTTCATAACTGATAACAAGGGCTTCAGCCTCTCCGGTTTTTCCGGAAAAACCATTGGCCTGAATAATCTTCTGCAAATCAGTGGAAGCTTCTTTTGCAGCTTCTTCGGTGATAAAAATGACTTCCGCAAAATGATCCAGTGTTTCCTGCTGATACTGTCTGATATCTACTTTCATATTGTAGCCTCCATTTTTGTTTTATCTGCTGTTTATTATACCTTTTTTATAGGCATTTATTAAGTCTTCAAGGTCATTTATTTCTTTTGTTGCTACTTGTCCTTCATCCGTATCCCTGTTGTATTTACGTTCGGCTTTTTCCACAACCCGGGTTACGGAGATAATATCTTCTTCATTTTGAATCGCTTTTTCTACTGATTCAAAAGGCTGATGCTCTATTAATTGTAATCCATAAGAATTATATACCAGGGTATATCCGGCCAGCCCGGTTTCTTTCTGATAGGCTTTTGCAAATCCGCCGTCAATCACAAATAATTTCCCGTTGGCCTTTACAGGTTCTTCACCTTTACTGGCTTTAACCGGTACATGACCGGTAATGATCCTCGATGTCTCCGGGGACAGCCCAAACTCCTTTAGAAGCATATCACAAACTACCTCTTCTTCATTGCGTTGAAAATAAGGGTTCTTTTTTTCTTTATGGGTCTCTTTATCACTGATAAAATAGCGTTCAAAAGTGGTCATTTGCTCTTTGCCAAATAGCGGGGAGAGTGCTCCCTGCCATAAATACCACATGATATCTGTTCCAAACTGATTTTTGTGTTTATCTCTGCTGAAATAAAAGCGACGAACCTCTTTTTCAAAAAAATCCAAGAGCGCTTTACCGCGATAGGTTTGCCCTGCATGTGTGATAGCTGCAAAATCTCCATCCGGATCAAGAGGAATACATCCGTGAAAGAGCAGATTTTTGTTAGCCACTTTGTAGAAACTTCCATTGGCAAAAATAAATTTTACATGTTTTTGAAGAGCATCGCTGTTTAGAAAGGCCTTTTCAAGTTTTTCGATGACCTCTGTCTCAAAATCATTTAATACATATGGTTCCGAAGGATCTACTGTCGGAAAATGATTATCTCGTAAAGGATATTGTTTGCCACCAATGGATACCGCGTTGTTTTCCCAGTCGATTTTATCAAGCAGCTTGCGACCATCCATCCCATATGCAGGGTTTTTGTCCACCATTTGCCCCTCTAGTTTAAACTGGATGATACTAATCGCTTTATGCATTCTTGCCATTAAAAGAATGTCGCGTTCATGAAAATTGACATCTTCTGTCTTAGGGGTAAAAATCAAACAGTCATCTTCTGCATAATAACTTTGTGCCAGCTGAGCCAGCGATAAAAGGTTGATTCCATATCCGTCTTCTAAAATATCGAGATTGGCATATCTTGCAGAGATCCGGACAACATTAGCGATGCATACACGTGATCCAGCTGCCGCACCCATCCAAAGAATGTCATGATTACCAAACTGAATATCTAGCGAATGAAAATCCATCAGCCGATCCATCACGATATGCGGACCCGGACCTCTATCATAGATATCACCAATAATATGTAAATGATCAACTGCCAGCATCTGAATCAGATTCGTTAGTTCAACAATAAAATCATCGATAACGTCGTTTTCTATCATTTCTTCGTAAAGCGACTTTATATAGTAGTTTTTATCATCATCAAAATCCTCGGAAAAGATCATCTCCATTAAAATTTCCTTAAACGGATCATTGATCTTTGATAAAATCTCCTCATTGTTATATTTACTGGCCAAACTTTTTGCCAGGCTGACAATAATGGGAAGATATTTATAGTAGATTAATGATGAGTTTCCTTCTTTCTTCATTACCTCAATTTTACGAACCGGGTAGTAAAGCAGCGTTGCCGTCTTTTTGATTTCGGCTTCATTTAATACATCGGAGAATAGTTCCTGTAGTTTAATTTTTAATTGTCCGGAGGCATTTTTTAGCACATGGTTAAATGCCTCATGTTCACCATGGATGTCCGTCAGAAAAAATTCGGTTTTTTTTGGCAGTGATAAATAGGCTTTATTTCTTACCAGTGCGGCTTTAGCTGTTTTAAGATTTGGGTACATCTTTGAAAACAACCGGAGATACTCCAGCCTTTCCTGACTATATTGCACGTTTTCCATAAACAATTACCTCCTTAAAAAAATAATACCCCATTATTGTGGAATTGACCACAAATAACAGGGTGTTCTTTTATGAAATCTGAGCAAATATTTTTACTTTTTTCATGACAACTTCATTAAAGCCTTCATAGAATTCTTCTGTCGCACAGTATTTGTCAACCATTGTTACCAAAACTGACTCTTTGTATTTCGGTACTCCGAGCACTTTCGGCCACATGTGTTTAAGAATAATGTCTTTTTGTTTTGAGCAAACCGTAAAATGTTTTCTGGCATTTCTAAGCGCTGTCTTAGGATGCTCAAGTCCGTGATTTTTATTATTCTTATTCTTTTTGTAATCTCTCCAGTCATACGTAAAAAAATCATGCAGTAAAGCGCCTCTGGCGACTGCGTGATAATCCATTTCCAAAGTTTTTGCTACTTTATAGGAAAAATATGAAACACGTAATGAATGTTCATATATTGAAGAACTGTGATGATGATAATTTTTAAGTTTTAAAAAGGTTTCGTTCTCCAGAATGTCTTCGACAAGTTCCAGGTATTCTTCTTCTAATTTCTCTGGCATAGTCACCCACCATTCTTAAAAAATGAAGTTAAGTATACCATGAATAAGCCGTTTCCGCAAATCATTCCAATAATTGTAAACATTTTGTAAAGTGTCAAAAGGGCTATATTTTTAATCTTTTACAATCAAACGGTTACCCGATACGCGTACTTTTTGTTCGAGATATTGTCCGGAAAGATTATAGACAAAGACAGTTCCCGAACCGGTAGGGATGTTATCTTTGAAGGTTCCCTCAAAGCCAAATTTTTTCCCGTTTACTTTTTCAATCGCAACCCGCCCCTCTCCCTGAAGCTGATTGTTTTTAAAAATACCTGTGCGCTCCTTGGTCATACCGGATTTGCTTTTAATAGTTATCGTACCCTGACCGTTTAGTTTCTTATTTCGAAACTCTCCCTCGTATTGTATAAATACATCTTTACCAAAATTATTTCTAAGCGTCCCCTGACCGGAAAGAATGTCTCCTTTTACTTCTTCCTGGAGTTGTTGTCTTTTTATTTTATCAAGATTTTTGGTCACTAGTTTACCGTCTTTAAAAAGACCTTCATAAATTCGTTCCGTACCGTGCTCATCTATAAAAATAGCCCGGCCTTTTCCGTTTAGCTTGCCGCCAATAAAGCGACCTTCCATAATTTTTTTTGACTGTTTCTCAAAATCCTGAATAATTCGACCTTTCCCGGTAAGCTGACCATCTATCAGGCTGCCCTCTTCTATCTCAACCGTCAGGCCCTCATCAGTTGTGACCACTTTTTTGCTTTTATCGGTCCAGTCTATTTTTTTATACTCATCCGCCATCGCTTTCACCTACCCTGATTCAATTACTGCTACTGATTACTATACCCTATTTTACATAAAAACAATATAGTACACCATGCCCATCCGTTTTTGTCCATAAAAAAGCTCTCCCTGAACGCCCGGATTCGATGTCCTTATCCTAAGCCGTACAGAGAAAGCTTTTATGTTTTATACTGTTACTGTTTTTTTGAAAACTTAACACTCGTTGGGCTTTGATTATGAAGATACTTATCAACCTCGTCAGCCATTGAACGGGCATCGCCTATGGCTCTGCAAATCAGTGATTGACCGGTATGCATATCGCCTGCTGCAAAGACACCCTGGATATTTGTCATCTGATGCTCGTCGGTACCTACATTTCCGCGTTCATCAAGCTCTACGCCCAAACTTTTTAGCAATTCACTTCTTTCAGGATGTAAAAAGCCCATCGCAAAAAGAACAAGATCCACATCAAGCTCAAAATCCGATCCACAAACTTCCTGCATCGAACGTCTGCCTGTTTCATCGGGCTCAGACCACTCAAGCTTGGCAAAGTGCGCTTTTTTCAATATGCCGTCTTCACCGGAAAAACACTTTGTCGCAATGCTCCAGTCTCTTTTGCCACCCTCTTCATGGGCGGAATTAACTTTAAGCGTCTGTGGCCAGTATGGCCAAGGCATATAGTGTGTTCTTTCCTCAGGAGGTTTTGGCATTAATTCAATCTGATAAATTTCTTTGGCACCTTGTCTGACGGAGATGCCGATACAATCAGCTCCGGTATCTCCTCCACCTATAATCAGGACATTTTTTCCTTCTGCTGAAATACGTTCATCTTCAGGAACATTTTCTCCTGCATTGATCTTGTTTTGCTGTGTAAGAAAGTCCATCGCAAAATGGATGCCTTCCAATTCACGACCCGAAACTTCCAGATCTCTTGGCACAGTTGATCCGCCAGTCAGACAAATAGCATCATATTTGCTGGTAATCAGTTCAATCGGCATATCTATGCCTACATTAACATTAGTGACAAATTCAATTCCCTCGGCTTTAAGCTGGTCAAGCCTTCTCTCAATGATTTTCTTGTCGAGCTTGTAGTCGGGAATCCCTCTGGCAAGCAATCCGCCAATTTCCCCGTCTCTTTCAAAAACAGTAACCTGATGACCGACTCTGGCCAGTTGCTGAGCTACCGTCAGACCCGCTGGTCCCGAGCCAATCACCGCTACTTTGAAGTTTGTCTTAAATTCTGGAGGACTTGGCTTAACCCAGCCCATCTTATATCCCTTTTCAATAATCGCAAGCTCTGTGAGTCTGTTTATGTTTCCTTTACCGCTGATGCTTTTTACACAGGCTTCCTCGCAAAGTGCCGGACACAATCTACCTGTAAATTCAGGAAAATTATTACGGGCATGCAGTGCTTCAAGTGCCTTTTTCCATTGCTTATTCTTTACCAGATCATTATAGTCTGGAACAAAGTTGCCTAACGGACATTCCGACATGCAAAACGGAACACCGCACTGCATGCACTCTGCTGCATTTTTTTCTATCAGATCATCATCAAGATCAACATAAATTTCTTTATGATCCCGCACTCGTTCATCTACGGGTCTTTTTGTTATCAGATCCTTATCCATCATTTCACCCCCTGTACTATGATTGGTTTTTTGCGATACTCAGATATTGTGGCGATGCCACTCTCTTAAATTTATCCTGAATTGTTTCCCAGCCATCAATCACATATTTTGCTCTGTCACTGTTTGTGGCTCTGTAGTGTGCTGTAACCATCTCTAATAGTTCTTTTTTGTCTTCCTCATCAAGAGGATCAAGCTGAATAATCTCAAAATTACATTTTGTGGAAAACGTATTATCTTCATCCAGAACAAAGGCCAGGCCTCCGCTCATTCCGGCTCCGAAATTTCTTCCGGTCTGACCGAGCACAACCACTGTTCCGCCGGTCATATATTCACAACCGTGATCGCCAACCCCTTCAACAACAGCTTTAACTCCACTGTTACGAACCGCAAATCTTTCTCCGGCAATTCCCCGGATAAAAACATTCCCGTTGGTAGCTCCATAAAGCAGAGTGTTTCCAACGATAATATTATCTTCGGCTTTAAACGTTGCACTTCTGTCCGGGAATACAGTGATGTTACCTCCGGATAAGCCTTTTCCAAGGTAATCATTCGCCGCTCCTTCAAGAATGAAGGTAATCCCTTTTGTAAGGAATCCGCCAAAGGTCTGGCCGGCAATACCTTTGAAATTATATACCAGGGTATCATGGTCTAGCCCATCGTCTCCATATACTTTCGCTAATGTACCGGCAAGCATAACACCTGCACTACGGTCTGTATTTTTAATCAGAAACTCAGCCTCTGTTTTTTCTTTTCTTTCAATCACTGGTTTTGCCGCAGCGATCAGCTTATTATCAAGGACTTTTTCGAGTCCGTATTCCTGCACTTTTGTCTTTCTGCATTCAAATCTTCTGGGAAGTTCTGGCTTATATAGAATTTTATCGAGATTAATTTTTTGTACTTTGTAATTTCTGCAGTCATCTCTTTTTTCAAGCACATCGGTTCTTCCGATCATCTGATCCATCGTTTTAAATCCTAATTCTGCCATCATTTCACGAACCCGGGTTGCTATAAAGGTAAAGTAATTGATCAAGAACTCTGGCTTCCCGGCAAATCTTCTGCGCAGCTCCGGATCTTGTGTCGCTACTCCAACCGGACATTTGTTGGTATGACAGTCTCTCATCATTACACAACCCATAACAATCAACGGTGTGGTTCCAAATGCATATTCCTCTGCGCCTAAGAGTGCGCCGATTACTACATCTCTGGCTGTTTTCATCTGGCCATCTACCTGAACGGTAATTCGGCTTCGTAAATCGTTTAATAATAATGTCTGCTGTGTTTCTGACAAACCGATTTCCCAGGGAAGCCCTACATATTTAATAGAACTAATCGGGGAAGCACCTGTTCCACCATCATGACCACTTATTAGAACCACTTCAGCCGACCCTTTCGATACTCCGGCGGCTACCGTTCCTACGCCACTTTCTGATACTAGCTTTACATTTATTCTGGCATCTGGATTAACATTTTTCAGATCGAAGATCAGTTGTTCTAAATCTTCAATCGAATAGATATCATGGTGTGGTGGCGGTGAGATCAAATCGATGCCCGGTGTTGAATTTCTGACTTTAGCAATTTCTTTTGTCACTTTGCCACCCGGTAAGTGTCCACCTTCTCCGGGCTTTGCGCCCTGAGCCATTTTAATCTGCAACTCATCTGCGTGAACGAGATAGTTGGCGGTAACACCAAAGCGACCTGCAGCGACCTGTTTAGATTTACTCATAGGCAGATCCCCGTCAGCGTTAAGTTTGTAACGCTCCTTGTCTTCGCCACCTTCTCCGGAGTTGCTGCGTCCTCCGATTCTGTTCATGGCAATCGCAATGGCTTCGTGAGCCTCTTTACTTAAGGCTCCAAAGCTCATGGCTCCTGTAGCAAACCTTTTAACAATCTCTTCAACCGGTTCCACTTCTTCGAGCGGTACCGGTGTTCTTTCTTTAAATTTCATCAGGCCACGAATTGTGACTTGTCTGGCGGCTTGATCATCGACTAAGTCCTCAAATTCTCTAAAGAGACTGTAATCGCCGATTCTGCAAGAGCGTTGAAGCTTAAACAGGGATTCCGGGTTAATCGTATGATATTCAGCTCCCTTTCTCCACTTAATATCCCCGCCGTATTCAAGACCTTTGGTCTGATTGCGAAGTCTGTCAAATGCCGCGTTGTGTCTTTCTAATGTCTCATGGCAAATATCCCCAAGATCCATTCCGTCAACCCTTGAAATGGTCCCTTTGAAGAACTTATCCACTAAGTTTTCAGAAAGGCCTACAATCTCAAAGATCTGAGCTCCATTATAGCTTTGCAGGGTGGAGATTCCCATCCTCGACATAACTTTTAATAATCCTTTTTTTATCGCCTCGATATAGTTTTTCACGGCTACTTTTTCATCGGTATTGTAAATATAAGTTTTTGTCTTAATCATATGTTTCATGGTTTCAATGGCCAGGTATGGGTTAACTGCTTTGGCACCATAACCAAGTAGCAGCGCCATATGCATAACATCTCTAGCTTCGCCGGTTTCTACAATCAGATCCACACTGCTTCTTAACTTTTTCGTAATCAGATGCTGGTGGACGGCCGATAGGGCCAACAGGCTTGGAATTGGTGCCCGATACTTGCTTAAATCTTTATCGCTAAGAACGATCAGGTTGTATCCTTTTCTGACATTCTCCTCGACACGCTCACAAATTCTTTCAATCGCTGATTCCAGTCCTTCTTCGTAACGATCGGCTTCAAATAATGTGGAAATACGAATCGCTGAAAGTTTTGGATTTTTTATCATAAATAGTTTCTCTAAATCTTCACTGGTTAAGACAGGGTACTGAATTTCAACATAAGGTGCTTCTGATTCTTCATCAAGTTCGCTTAAGAGATTTCCGTATCCGCCGATAAACTGTGTTAGTGACATAACCAGTTTTTCCCTGATCGGGTCAATCGGAGGATTTGTTACCTGCGCAAATAATTGTTTAAAGTAGTTAAATAACAGCTGAGGTTTTTCTGATAAAGCCGCCAGTGGTGTATCATTACCCATGGCACCAAAAGCTTCCGCTCCGGTTTCAGCCATTGGCGCTATGATAATTTTTAGTTCCTCTTCTGTATAGTTAAACACTTTTTGCATTTGCAAAAGTTTTTCTTCTTCCATTGTCGGAATTGTTTTTTTGCATTCAATCTCACTCAGACCGATTCTGTTCTTGTCCAGCCATTTCTGATACTCTTTATCATTAGCCAGATCAGCTTTTAGTTTTTCATCGGATACAATCTCACCCTTTTCCATATCCACCAAAAGCATTCTGCCCGGTCTTAAGCGATCGTTATAAACAATGTTATCCGGGGCAATATCTAAAACACCGGCTTCTGAAGCCAAAATAACGTAGCCATCTTTTGTTACCGTATATCTGGCCGGACGCAAACCATTACGATCAAGAGTTGCACCAATTTGACGACCGTTACTAAAGACCATCCCCGCCGGACCATCCCAAGGCTCCATCAGAGTGGCATGATATTTATAAAAGGCTCTTTTTTTAGGATCCATCAGGTTGTTTTCCTGCCAGGCTTCCGGAATCAGCATCATCATAGCGTGCGCCATGGAACGACCTCCGGCAACAAGTAACTCAAGCACATTGTCCACCATTTGCGAATCACTTCCGTCTTCATCAATAACTGGAATGATTTTCTCAAGTTCATCCCCGAATATCTCTGAAGTAAGTTCTCCTTCGCGAGCTTTCATCCATTTTGTGTTACCACGAAGTGTATTAATTTCACCGTTATGCGCCAAGAACTTAAATGGTTGTGCTCTGTTCCATGATGGGAATGTGTTCGTACTGTAACGCTGATGCACTGTTGCAAAAGCGCTGACAAAAGACTCTTCCTTTATTTCAGGATAGAACTCTTCAATCTGATGAGCCAATAATTGTCCCTTGTAAACGATAACACGGTTCGAAAGACTGCACATGAAAAATGACTCTACGTAATTCTTTCCGGAAGATAAG
>SKKY01000009.1 GCA_007123515.1 Clostridia bacterium | reverse complement strand
TTTACGATTTTTCGGTTTAGCTGATCGAGCACCACTAAATCAGCAATGGTGCCAATGGCCGCCAGTTGCAGCAGCTCATGACTGATCAGTGAAAGCTCTGAATATTCGGACTCTAAACTTTTCGCAAGAAAAAAGGCCACACCTACCCCAGCTAATTCTGCGAATTGCTTTTTGCTTTTTAGTTTAGGGTTAACAATTATCGTATCCGGAACTACCGTATCCGGCGTATGGTGGTCTGTTACGATAAAATCCAACCCTCTTTTTTTATATACCTCAATTAATTCTGCAGATGAAATTCCACAGTCGACCGTAATCACAAGATTGGTTTCTTCAGATTGTAAATAGTCTAATGCCTTATCATGAAGGCCATAACCTTCGGTGTCGCGTTCGGGAATATAAAAACAAACCTGATCCGTAAGAGCTTTTAAAGTCTTATATAGTATAGCTGTACTCGTTATTCCGTCAGCATCATAATCGCCGAAAACAGCTATTTTTTCTTTCTTGGTAATCGCCTGTATTATTCTTTCTTTTGCCTCAGTAATTCCATCCAGTTGCTCCGGATCTTCAATTTCCTGATTTTCCGGAAAGAAGAACGACTCTGCGTTATCTTTTGTCAAGCCTCTTTGAAGGGCGATCTGAACGACTCGTGGATCAATATTTAATTTTTCAGATAGTTCTAATGCAACTTTGCTCATATCTTTCATTTCTTTCCCCTGTCTTCATTGATTATCTGTAATGAAATTAAAAATACCTCTATAATCATAGAGGTATTTTTATCATGCTTTTTTTTGCTTTAACTTTCTGACCATCAGCCAGATTGGTCCGGCCAAAAATACTGATGAATAAAAACCACTTAGCACACCGACTAAAAGAACAATATTAAAGTTTCTGATTGTTTCTCCGCCAAAAATCAATAGCGATACGATAATAAATAATACCGTAAGCGTTGTATTAATTGATCGGGTCAATGTCTGGTTGACACTGGTATTTATAATATCTTCCAGTGATTCTTTTTTTGCTTTTTTTAAATTTTCTCTTATTCTGTCAAAAATAACAATAGTTGCATTAATAGAATAACCTACCACCAGCAGTACCGCCGCTATAAATTCAGCGTTAACTTCAAACTGCAGCAGTGAAAAAATTCCAACGGTTACTAACACATCATGACAAAGTGCAATGATGGCCGCAATCGCAAAAAACAGCTCAAAACGTATCGTAATATAAACAACCATTAATGCTAAGGCCAGTGCTAGAGAAATAATCCCTGCACGTCGTAATTCGGCACCGATTGTAGGCCCGATAGCTTCACTTCGCATAATCTCAAGAGGGCCTATATTTGTAGCCAGAGCATCAACCATCGTATTTTCCTGTTCCTGTGAGATGACTCTTGTCTTAATAATAAACTCGTTGTCATCAGATTCCTGTACAATAAAATCGGTCACACCGGATCCCGTAATAGTGTCTCTGATCTCTTCAACATTAGCTTCTTGTTCAAATTCAACCTGAACCAAATTTCCACTTGTAAAATCTATCCCGAAGTTTAAACCATTTAATAGTAATGATATGATGCCAGGGATAATGACAACTAAAGAAATAATAAACCAAAGCGTTCTTTTTCTAGCAAATTCCATTGATTGCATCCTCCTAGGCTCCATAAAATTTGGTATTTTTAAAAATTTGCGATACTTGTTTCAACAAGATTCTGGTAAAAAACACCGCAGTCAGCATGCTGGTAACAATCCCTATGCTCAGGGTAACTGCAAATCCTTTAATAACGCCAGTCCCGAAGTATATTAGAACGAAGGAAGCAATCAGTGTTGTTACATTGGCATCAAAGATTGTCCAGATCGCTCTTTTAAAGCCTGAGTCAATCGATGCCCGTAAACTCTTTCCATTTTTTAGTTCTTCTTTTATTCTCTCATAGATAATAATATTGGCATCAACCGCCATACCGACTGACAGCAGGAAACCGGCTATCCCCGGAAGGGTAATGGTAGCATTAATATAGGATAAGACCATCCATACAATTGTTGTATATAGGACTAAAGAAATTACTGCTATGATTCCCGGTAGTCTGTAGTAAGCAATCATAAAAATACCAACTAATATCAGGCCATATAAAGCTGCTGTGGCACTTCTTTCTAAAGATTCGAGACCAAATCTTGGTCCGACGGATCTTTTTTCAATGATGTCCATCTCTACCGGTAAAGCACCGGAAGAAAGTAATAATGCAAGATTTTTTGCATCCTGTAATGATTCAAAGCCACCTGAAATTGATGCTTGTCCATCAGTGATCGGATTTTGAACCATCGGAGTTGAAATAACATTGTCATCAAGAACAATGGCTATAATTCGATCCGGATCATTTTCTGGATACATTGATACAAGATCTCTTGTTGCCTCACCAAAAAGACGGGCACCTTCTCTGTTAAATTCCAGGCTGACATGGTATTGGTTTGATCCAAACTGAGCGGGATCAATTCCTTCCACTGCATTTTCTAAGTCCCGGCCGGTTACAACAACTTCATCAGTATCAACTCTTATAAATTCCAAGAGAGCTGTTTGCCCAATCAGTGCAACGGCTTCTTCAGGATCATCAACTCCGGGAAGCTCTACTAAAATTCGGTTAGCACCTTCTCGTCTTATTTCAGGTTCAGTAACTCCTAAGGCATTAACACGATTATCAATAATTGCAACCGCTCTTGCCATGTCATCATCAGTTGCATCAACCGGTGCCTCTAGTCTGACCTGCACGCCGCCTCTTAAATCAAGACCTAACCTAAGGTCATCTCTTAAAAAGTCAAACGCAGAAAAAGCAGTAACTGCTACAAACAGAATTAATACTATAACTGCTAATAAACTTCCTTTACGCATTCGTTTTCCTCCTATTGCTTAAATAACACCGTCTCATTATATACCTACTGCTGTCTTTTTTCAATTAAATTAATAATCTGCAACACCGTATTGCTATGCATGGAAAAAGCCTCTATTTTCATAGAGACTTTTTTTAAATTCTTCTTTCATCAACTTCTTGTTCATCATCTTCTTCTAATTCTTCTGTATCATCATCTTCATACTCATCTTCATCTTCATCTTCTTCGTCTTCGTCTTCATCATCGGTAACAACTTGGCCAACAGCAGTTTTAAGTATTTCAATGTTAACACTTTCAGCAATTTCTATAATATTTGCGTTTTCCATAATGGTAACTACTTTTCCTTTTATTCCGCCAATGGTGGCAATCACATCTCCTTCAGAGAGATTGTCCATCATGTTTTTTCTGGCTTCCATTTGCTTTTTTTGTGGTCTGATTAACATAAAATACATCAAACCAAACAGCGCAGCAAGCACTATAAAATTCTGACTCATTCACACACCCTCCTCTACTACACTATTCTAGCTTGTTTTAGCGCAAAATAAAACCATTAATTTCTTTTTTTATAAAATTCACTAATATAAGCAGGATAACGATCTTCAAGAATAGCTTTTCGTATTTCCGATGATAGTTGCATAAGATAATGAAGATTGTGAATCGTAGTTAGTCGCAATCCGAAAATTTCATCTGCTTTAAGAAGGTGTCTGATATAGGCTCTCGAATAATTTTTGCATGTATAACAACCACATTCCGGATCAAGAGGCAGAAAATCTTCTTTGTATGCTGCATTTTTTACAACCAGCTTTCCAAAACTGGTCATAACGGTTCCGTTCCTTGCAATTCTTGTAGGTAACACACAGTCAAACATATCAACACCACGGGCTATTCCTTCTATAATGTTTTCCGGAGCGCCTACACCCATTAAATACCTAGGCTTATCTTCTGGCATTAAGGGTGTGGTGTAATCAAGAACCTCATACATAATTTCTGCAGATTCCCCCACACTAAGGCCACCAATAGCATATCCTGGAAAATCAAGATCGATAATTTCACGGGCGCTTTTTTTTCTTAAGTCTTCAAACACGTTGCCCTGTATAATGCCAAAAAGTGCCTGCTCCGAATTATTGTGCGCTTCCTTACATCTCTTTGCCCAGGCTGTGGTTCTGTCAACGGCCTTTTTAGCCTCTTCATATTCACAGGGATAGGGTGAACATTCATCAAAAGCCATAATAATGTCCGCGCCTAAATCAGTTTCAATTTCCATAACCTTTTCGGGTGTAAACATATGTTTCGATCCGTCCAAATGAGAACGAAACAGAACACCTTCATCACTTATTGTTCGCAAATCTCCAAGACTAAACACCTGAAAGCCACCACTGTCAGTTAGTATGGGTCTATCCCAGTTCATAAATTTATGGAGTCCGCCCGCTTTTTTAATTAACTCCTGACCTGGTCTCAGATACAGATGGTACGTATTTGATAATATGATTTGCGCACCAAGAGTTTTAAGTTCTTCAGGACTTACCGTTTTGACCGTTGCTTGCGTCCCAACAGGCATGAAAATCGGTGTTTCTATAATACCATGCGGTGTGTGTAAGAGGCCGGCTCTTGCTCCGGTTACTGTACATGTCTTTTGCAGTTCAAATGTAAAATTCAACGTTATTTCCTCCAAAATTCTAATTCCTTATTTAATAAACATCGCATCGCCAAAGCTAAAAAATCTATATTCTTTTTCTATGGCTTGTTTGTAAGCTTCTTTAATTACATCCGTTCCTGCCATTGCAGACACAAGCATAAGAAGAGTTGATTTCGGAAGATGAAAATTTGTAATTAAAGCATCAATCGCTTTAAATTGATAGCCTGGATAAATAAAAATATTGGTCCATCCTGATGCTTTTATGATCTTTCCATCTTCCATCGCTGATTCTAAGGTTCTTGTGCTTGTCGTTCCTACTGATACAATTCGTTTTTTCTTTCTAAATGCCTCTTCTATCATAGCTATATTTTTTGCATCTATAGAAAAGAATTCTTCATGCATCTTATGTTCTGTAATCGTAGTTGCAGAAACAGGACGAAATGTTCCGATTCCCACATGTAAAGTAACTTCAGCTATTTCGACTCCTTTTTGTTTTATGGCTAAAAGAAGATCGTCGGTAAAATGAAGACCTGCTGTCGGTGCAGCGACTGAACCCGGATCCTGGGCAAAAACAGTTTGATATCTTTCCGCATCCTCCATTTTTTCTTTTATATAGGGAGGCAAGGGGACTTCTCCTGTCTCACTTAAGACATCCATAAATAATCCCTCATAAAAAAAGGAAATAATTCTGCCACCGGATTCGGTCCGACTTATGACTTTGGCGTGGAGTCTTCCTTCAGCAAAAACAATTTCTGTTCCTTCTTTTATTTTTTTCCCGGGCTTTACTAGACATTCCCAGGTATCATCCTCTTTACAGGGAGCTACCAGAAACACTTCTACCTTTGCACCTGTATCTTTTTTATGTCCTAGTAATCTTGCCGGAAGCACTTTAGTTTTATTTAATACCAATAAATCATCTGGAGTTAAATAAGAAATAATATCTAAAAATTGCTTATGTTCTAAATTTCCGGTTAACTTATCTACTACCAACAGCCTTGAGGCATCTCTTTTATCAAGTGGTCGTTGTGCAATTAGATTTTCCGGAAGCTCATAGTCAAAATCTTCGGTTTTCATCTGTCTCTCCTGTTAAAATAGTTTTTGCTGATCACCCAATGTTTGTTCATGGTATGGAAGATTCAGGTGTTCATAAGCTAGTTTCGTACAAACTCTTCCTCTTGGTGTTCTTTTAATAAATCCGAGTTGCAGTAAGAAGGGCTCATAAACATCACCAATCGTATCAGCATCTTCACTTATGGTAGCACTAAGTGTGTCAAGCCCGACCGGTCCTCCATTAAATTTGCAAATAATAGCTTCCAGCATTTTTATATCAAGCTGATCAAGGCCAATTGGGTCTATCTCGAGAAGATCAAGACCATGCCTGGTAACCTCAAGAGTAATTTCTCCATCAGATTTCACCATAGCAAAATCACGGATTCTTCTTAAAATTCTGTTAGCAATTCTTGGTGTGCCTCTTGAGCGTTTTGAAATTTCGAAAGCACTTTCTTTATTAATCACAGTCCCCAAAACGCTAGCACTTCTGTTTACAATTTTAGTTAATTCTTCTTGCGTATAATATTCAAGTCTTGACACTACTCCGAAACGAGCTCTTAATGGTGATGTTAATAATCCTGCCCTTGTTGTGGCTCCAATTAAAGTAAATGGGGGCAGGTCTATTCGTAAGGACCTGGCACTTGGACCTTTGCCTATGATAATATCCAGTGAAAAATCTTCCATCGCTGAATAAAGGATTTCCTCAATTGTTTTATTTAAACGGTGTATTTCATCAATAAAGAGCACATCAAAAGGTTCAAGATTAGTCAAAATAGCCGCAAGATCACCAGCTCTTTCCAAAGCCGGTCCGGAAGTTATTTTAATTCCTGAACCCATTTCATTGGCTATAATAGAAGCCAGTGTTGTTTTACCCAATCCCGGAGGACCGTAAAGTAATACATGATCTAGTGCATCACCACGTAGTTTCGCGGCTTCAATATAGATCTGCATCAGTTCTTTTATTTTTTCCTGGCCAATATATTCTGACAAATATCTGGGACGAATATCAAGTTGTTCGTCCTCTTTTTTGATTTCCGGAGAAACGATTCTTTCTTCCATATGATCCCCCTACTTTGTTTGCCCAATAATTTTTAGCGCTTTTTTTACAAGATCCTGCTCTGATAAACCATCCATATCTTCAAGTTGAGGAAGAACCACAATGATTTCCCTGTCAGTATAACCTAAGGCAGATAAGGTTTCCGAAACAGCCGACAAACATGTTTGCTGTTTTTTCAAACCTTCATTGGGTTTTGACTGTTCTGAATGTACACTATGGCTTTTTTGAAGTTTTTCCTTTAATTCAAGAATGATTCGTTGAGCTGTTTTTTTACCAATTCCTGGCAGTTTCAGGAGTACTGGCATGTTCTCACTTATAATGGCCTCTTTTAATATCGATGTTTCAAGGCAGGAAATGATCCCCATGCTGCTTCTGGGGCCAATTCCACTAACCTCGTTAAGAATATTAAACATTTTTTTATCTTCCTGATCAAGAAAGCCGAATAAAGATATCTCATTTTCGCGAACAACCATCTCTGTAAAAAGCTCAACTTGTGATCCTTTCTGCAAGGATAAAAGGTCTTTTTCAGATACTGTGACAGTATATCCTATATGGTCTGTAATAATAAGTATATGATTATTTTCCTTGTCTGCAATGGTTCCTCTGATATATCCGATCATCTTATTCCCCTTAATTTGTGATTCATTGAAAAAGACTGACTGTGGCATATCGCAACGGCTAAAGCATCAGCCGCATCATCTGGCTTTGGAATTTTATCAAGACATAAAATAGTTTTTACCATTTTTTGAACCTGAGATTTCTCAGCTCTTCCATAACCGGCAATTGCCTGCTTCACCTGCAGCGGTGTATACCCTGCAACAATTAAACTGTGAAGTTCCCCGGCAAGAAGAATGACTCCCCTTGCATGACCCACGCTTAAAGCGGTTTTAGCATTAGTATTAAAAAACAGTTCTTCAACAGCCATGTGGGTAGGTTGATACTGAGTAATAATCTCCGTTAATTCAAGAAATATTTTATGAAGGCGTTCTGATAATATAGTGTTGCTTTCCGTATAAATGCAACCATACGTTATGACTGTAAGCCGATTGCCCTCTTTTTCGATGACGCTGTAACCGGTAATGGCTGTTCCTGGATCTATTCCAATAATTTTCATAATAACTTCCTTTACACGAACATTCTTTCTTATATTATCTACTAAAAAAATTATTTTGGCAAAGGTTTTCTTTTATTCGATGGCTTCTAAAATTTCATCTGGTATTTCAATGTTGGCGTAAAGATTTTGAACATCATCATGATCTTCTAACATCTCCAGAAGTTTAATAATTTTTTTTGCCTGTTCAAGATCAGTCACCGACACTGTATTTTTAGGAATCATAACTATTGAATATTCTTTAATATCTATTTTTTCCTGAGCCAACGCTTTTCGAAGTGGTTCAAGATTTTCTATGGCTGTCAGTACTTCATAATGATTATCTTGAACCTTTAAATCTTCTGCACCATTTTCAATGGAAAATAAGGTAAAAGAATCCTCGTCCATCAAAATTTGTTCTTTTTCAACGGAAATATAACCAAGTTTGTCAAACATCCAACCGACACAGCCGGTTTCTCCGAGATTCCCTCCATTTTTATCGAGTATATGTCGGATTTCACCCGCTGTTCTGTTTCTGTTATTTGTCATAAGTTCCATGATTAAAGCTGTTCCAAAAGGGCCGTACCCTTCATAAACCATTTCTTCATAACTTTCTCCATCCATGCCTCCGGCGCCTTTTTGAACAGCTTTTTTAATGTTATCTGCAGGCATATTGCCAACTTTTGCTTTTTCTATGGCAATTCTTAACCTGAAATTATTTTCCGGATTATCTCCACCAAGTTTTGCCGCCACCATTATTTCCTTTGACAATTTTGTAAACATTTTTCCCCGTGCATTATCCACTTTGGCTTTTTTGTGTTTTGTTGTTGCCCATTTTGAATGACCAGCCATTTTCTCACCTTCCTTAGTCACATTTTTTTAGCAATTTTGACAAAAAAAAGAGGCTTTTCAGCCTACTTTTTCTTGCTTTCTGTAAGTTCATGTACATGTCCCTTTAAGATCTCTAAAGTCAGATTAAATTCTTTCTTAAAATCTTCCAATAAATATTCTTCATTAGTTTCAAGATAAGTAATTAATTTTACGTAGTTCGTAGATAATTTCTCCAGCGAATCTGAAATATCTTCAAGGTTTCTTGTTTGTATGCTTAGTTCTGTAACACGACTCCATACATCTCTTGCTTTTTTTATATCTTTTCTTTCAATGGCCTCATTAGTATCAATAACCAAAGAGTTAATCATAGCATCTAAACGGTCCTGATCAAGAGAATTACGACCATTACAACCCATAACTAAGACTGATACAACAAGAATAACGATCAGTACATAAACGTGTTTACTTTTAGGTTCCATAATTCACACCTTTTTTATCGACTATGTGAGGATATTTTATATTTATTTTTATTTTTTGTCAAATTAATTAATATATAATAGAACCGTTATAAAATAGCCACAATTCTTATTTACAAAGAATTGTGGCTGTAAAAATTTGACTGTTTTATTCCTTTGCCTTTATATTTTGCATGTAATCTTTTGTTTCTTTAACAACCACACCACTTAAGGCCACCAAAGCGACAAGGTTAGGAATCGCCATTAATCCATTCATAGTATCGGCAAGATCCCAAATAAACTGAAGACCACTTAACGCGCCTACCATAATGAAGAGAACAAATGCTACCCGATACGCAATAATTCCTTTTTCACCAACTAAATACTCTAAACATTTCTCACCATAGTATGACCAGCCAAGGATGGTCGAATAGGCAAAGAATATAATACCGATTGAAACAATCATCCCTCCGATTCCGGGGATCGCATTATTAAAAGCGGTAGCCGTCAGAGCCGCACCGGTAAATGCTTCACCGGTAGCCGGATTAATCGTTCCAACAAGACCTGAGGTAACAATGGCCAGAGCAGTAAACGTACAAACTACAAGGGTATCAATAAATGTTTGTGTCATACTTACAAAAGCCTGACGAACCGGATGGTCTGTCTTAGCTGCTGCTGCAGCAATCGGAGCCGATCCAAGTCCTGCTTCATTTGAGAAAACTCCACGAGCCACACCGTAACGGATAACCGTTCCGATAGCACCACCGGCTATTGCATTACCGGTAAAAGCATCAGAAAAAATTAATCCAAAAGCAGAGGGAACAAGATCGATGTTTTTAATAATGACTGCTGAGCCACCAAGGATGTAAAACACAGCCA
>SKKY01000062.1 GCA_007123515.1 Clostridia bacterium | reverse complement strand
GTTAATCTCAAAAAACACCGGGCGGTAAAGCCCGGTGTTCTGATTTCTTCTTTATCTTTTGATGCATTGCATTTAGTCATCAACATTTACGTTTAGTCAAAAAGCTTACTTACAGAGAGATCTTCATGAATTCTCATGATCGCCTCTCCAAATAGTGGCGCTACGGAAAGCACCTTAATCTTATCTGTCTTCTTTTCAGGAGGCAGTTTGATGGTATTGGTTGTAACCATCTCTTTGATGCAGGAGTTTTGGATTCTTTCAATGGCCGGACCGGATAAGACCGGATGCGTGCAGCAAATGTAGATATCTCTGGCTCCTTTTTCTTTTAGTGCTTCTGCGGCACCGACAATCGTGCCAGCCGTATCAATGATATCATCGATCATAATAATATCTTTGCCTTCGACTTCGCCGATCAGGTTCATAATTTCGCAGACATTGGCCATCGGCCTTCTTTTGTCAACGATCGCAAGCGGAACGCCAAGTCTTTCGGCTAAACCTCTGGCTCTGGTTACCCCGCCCATATCCGGAGAGACAACAACCGTGTTTTCAAGATCCTTGTTTTTGAAGTAGTCAGAAAGAATCGGAACAGCCAGTAAATGGTCAAAAGGTACATCGAAAAAGCCCTGAATTTGTGAGGCGTGAAGATCCATCGCCAACACTCTTCTGGCACCGGCCTGAACCACCAGGTTGGCCACCAGTTTTGCCGTAATTGGCTCTCTGGCTTTTACTTTGCGGTCCTGTCTGGCGTATCCGTAGTAAGGAAGAACCGCTGTGATTCTTCTTGCGGATGCTCTTCTTGCCGCATCAATCATGATTAAGAGTTCCATCAGGTTATCATTAACCGGGCTGCTGGTTGGTTGGACAATAAAGATGTCGGCTCCCCTTACGCTCTCGTTTAGTGATAGTCCTATTTCTCCATCGCTAAAGGTCATGACATCACTTTTTGCTAAGTCGATACCAATGTAGTCACAAATTTCTTTAGCCAGTTCAGGATTGGAATTTCCTGTAATGATCTTTAGGTCCTTAAACCTTTTTTCCATTTCTTTTTTTCCCCCTAGAATTTTTTCTTGGATTTTGTTTCTGTTACTTCTTTCCTTCTTGCCTTCTTGCCTTCCTGATTAGAGCTTTTTGCCTTTTAAATCTATATTTTTCTGCCTGCCTCTGGCAATTGCCAGAAAACCGGCAGGTACATCACTCGTTATCGTGGAACCGGCACCAACATAGGCACCTTCGGCAATCGTGACCGGAGCCACAAGATTCACATTACTCCCGACAAAAGAGCCATCCTCCATCACGGTGGTATGCTTGTTTTTGCCATCATAGTTTGCCGTAATCACACCACAGCCAATATTAACCTTTTCACCGACAATCGCATCACCCACATAAGCCAGATGCGGCACTTTGCTGCCGTTACCGATGACTGACTTTTTGATTTCGACAAAGTCGCCGACCTTAACCTGATCCTTAAGCTCCGCGCCGGGACGAAGGTAGGCGTACGGACCAATCGAGCAGTCATTTCCGACAGTGGCTTCAATGATTTTTGTCCGTTCAATCGTATTGCGGCTGCCAATCGAAGAATCGATAATCCGGGTATCCGGACCGATAATCGTATCCTCACCAATCTGCGTATTGCCCTCTATCATAACATTAGGGTAGATGGTCACATCGGGTGCGATCTCCACCTGCTGATCAATGTAGACCGTCTGCGGATCGATAAAGCTCACTCCATCAGCCATCAGCTGTCTGATTTTTCTGTCACGTAAAATAGTCCCCGCCTCCGAAAGCTGGGCGCGATCGTTGATCCCTAAGGATTCGGCAGGATCTAAAAGAATGTAGCCGGCCGTTTCTAGCGTCTGTTTTTTTGCCATTTTTATCAGATCCGTCAGGTAAAATTCGCCCTGAGCGTTATCATCACCAATCCGGTCTATGTTATCTTTAAGGAAGGTCCCGTTAAACAGGTACGTTCCTGTATTTATTTCCCTTATCTTTTTTTGTTCCTCTGTGGCATCTTTTTCTTCGACGATAGCCTCTACTGATTGATTATCAGGGTTTCTGATAATCCGGCCATATCCGCTTGGGTCGTCAACAATGCTCGTCAATACCGTCACCACAGCCTTTGTATCCTGATGCAGCTGCTGTGCCTCTAAAAGCGTCTCCGCACGAAAGAGTGGCGTATCACCACAAATTACCAGAACATCTTCTCCGGCCACCATATGGGCTTTCGCCTGCAACACTGCATGCCCGGTTCCAAGCTGCTCTTTTTGCAGGACTACCTTCACCGGAAAATCCAGTTCTTGCTCCACCCGCTCAGACTCATGACCGAGAACCGCAATAACTTCAGATATTTCGACCTTCTCAAGAATCGACAAAACCTGATTAATCATGGCCATACCGTTAACTTTATGCAAGACTTTCGGAATTTTAGATTTCATCCGCGTCCCCTTGCCAGCGGCAAGAACAATGGCTTTTTTCATGAAAAACACCCGCAAACTAAAAAATTTGACCCCCAAAAGGAGTCGTAGAAATAATACCACAAAAGTCTTCTTTTTCAAAATAAAAG